>NZ_JACHHY010000012.1 GCF_014202905.1 Chitinivorax tropicus
TCGATCAGCACCTGATCCAGCAACACATCCACCTCGATCCGGCCCAGCTGGTTCATCCCCTCCCAACACACAAAACGCTCGACCACCACCGGCCTCGGGCTGCCGTGCAGCCGGATCAGCCGGGCGTGTTGCGACAGTTCGGGGCGGTGCAGCAGTTGGTTGAGGGTGTCGAGTTCAATGGCCAAAGGGGGGCTGGCCAGGCTGCCGAGCGGGGGCAAGGTGAAGGACATGGATGCGGATCGGATAACAAAAAGGAATAGTTGAGATTATTTTCAAATGTCATTTGCATGTCAAAAATATGCTGTATGTGAAATGTTATGTGGGGTGTTTGATATTGCTGCGCTGACAGTAATTATCCAATTTTTTCATGGGTTTGATTCGTTTATGGAAATGGCTGGATATGGGTTGACCTCCCTGTTCATGTGGCAATGAGTATGCGGATCTGGATGCATGTGTCTGTATGCCGTCACATTGATGGCCGACTGCTATGTCTTGATTGGATTGCGTAAGGTTGTGGATGAACCAGGTGCAAGCTTGTATCCAAGTTGTTGTCTGGTATGTGAGTGACTTGGCTCCAACCCGGTGCAGAGCGAAGAGCAGGCAACCTTATTGGCTGACGGTGATCTGATGTCTGGGTGCAATGCGCACCAGGGCGTCATGTCCGTAGAAAACGCTCACCCGATGGTTCTTGGTGGCTTGGTGGGCGGGTTTGGCACAAAGTGGTATGCATGCTGCTCGTTTGGATGGAAGTGGTATTGATCAGGCGGGGTGCTGATGCTGAGGGTTGGAGCGTAGTTTATTTCCAATAAAAAATATATTTTTCAGTTGGTTATATTGATTTCAATGTCATGATGACCGGGTTGTAATCGTATCGAATAAGTATTTTATATTATTTACTTGGCATTTTTATAGGCCTAGACTACGCTCGGACTCAATGTAGTAAATCAAATTCGTACAAGATTTCAGGAGATTGTTAGATGAAAGCGGCTCGATTGAGCGTTCTTGCGGCGTCATTAGTCAGTGCGTTTGCCATGGCAAAGGCTCCATATGACCACTTCAGTGGCAAACCCATGGCGTTTGCGCAAAGCTCTGGCAAAGTGGTTGCCACCTATTACTGGGATCGAGAGGATCTCACACCCGATGCCATCCCTGGCAACAATGTCACCCACCTTTTATATTCCTTCTTAGGGATTTGCGGCCCCGGTGAATACAGCGGCGAGCGGGCGATTTGTGACGCCAATCGGGCGAAATCAGGTACGGCAGGCTCGGATTTCCACTTAGCTGTCAATGAGACGACAGCAGATGTTGGCGCACATCGGCGCCTGTTGGAGATCAAGAAGAAATATCCCCACCTGAAGGTATTGCCGTCAATTGGCGGCTGGGGGCGCTCCAATCCTTTCTTCCATTTCGCCAATGATGACAAGAAGCGTGCTGTGTTCGTCAAGTCGGTCAAAGACTACATCAGAACGCATCCTGGGTTTGATGGTGTCGATATCGACTGGGAACATCCAACTGACAACTTTGGTCAGGACAATGTGCAGCTCGGCAAGCCAGAAGATGGCCAGGGCTATGTAAAGCTGATGCGTGACCTGCGCAAGGCGATGGATGAATTGTCCGCCGAGACGAAACGCAAGCTGCTGGTCACCAGCGCAGTTGCGTCCACTAGCCATCCTGCATCTGCCATCCCGTACGAAGAAGCTCAGAAGTATATGGATTTCATCTTCCTGATGACTTATGACTTCAAGGGCTCTTGGACGAAGGAGGTCGGGCATCACACCAATATGTTCTGCGCGCCTTATGCATCATTGTGTGTTGAAAAAGGTATTCAGAACTTCATCAATCGCGTGCCTGCCAACAAGCTGGTGATTGGCGCGGCGATGTATGGCCGGGGTTGGGCCGCGGTGGAGGGCATGACCGACCCCAACAATCCGATGACGGGCAAAGGTGATGCGAATGCGCTGGGTGGTAATGGTGAATTCGTCTACCGCGACCTGGTGAAGCAGTACATTGGTACACGCGGCCTGGGTATCAATGGTTGGGATGTCCGCTTCGACAATACCATTTCAGCACACTATCTGTGGAACCAGTCCACCAAGACTTTCATTGGCTATGATGACCCACGGGACGTGGAGAAAAAAGCGGCTTATGCGAAGGAAAAAGGGCTGGGTGGGATTTTCGCCTGGAACCTGTTCCAAGATAACGGCGATATCCTGAATGCCATGAATTACGGCGTGGGTAATGATCTGGGGGCATCTCCGACACCCGCTCCTGCACCTGCCCCAACTCCAGCGCCTGCTCCGGAAAGTTGCAGTCACGCCGCTTGGCAAGCGAAGTCATATGCGGGTGGTACCACGGTCAGCCATCAAGGGCGTGTCTATAAAGCCCAGTGGTATGCCGATGTGAAAGATGTGCCGAAGCCAGTCACAAACAGCTGGGAATCACCATGGCTGGATGTAGGGGCTTGTGGTTCGAGCACGGGACAACCTACCCCAACTCCAACACCGAAGCCTACGCCCACACCGACGCCGACTCCAACACCGAAGCCGACACCTACGCCAACGCCGGCCCCGACACCGAAGCCGACACCTACGCCAACACCGGCGCCTACGCCAAAGCCGACGCCCACACCAACGCCGGCGCCTACGCCAACGCCGAAACCCACCCCAACACCTACCCCAACGCCTACAAAGTGTAATTACCCGGCTTGGGAAGTGAAATCCTATAGCGGTGGGGCTGTTGTCAGCCATCGGGGCCGTGTCTATAAGGCACAGTGGTATGCCGAGTCGAAGGATACGCCAAAGCCTGTTTCAAGCAGCTGGGAATCCCCGTGGTTGGATATTGGTGCCTGCGGTACGACACCAACTCCGACACCAACACCTACACCTACACCAACACCTACACCTACACCAACTCCGACACCAACACCAATACCAACTCCGACACCAACACCAACACCAACACCAACACCAACACCAACACCAACACCCAACCCAGCGGGTGCTTTTGAGCAATGCACGGTCGATGTATCAAAGGTCAAGGAAGATTGTGGTCCGAACAACCCCAATGCTTGTGATGGGGCTGACATCGCGCACAATTACTATAAGTATCCTGACCCTTATAAGTGCTTCGTCTGCGATGCGGGTGTGACGCTGCTCAAGGGAAGTGCGTGTGAGCGGAAAGGTGTCAAGTTGGCTTGGTCCAGCAAAAAACACCAGTGCATCCTGAATGGGCAGGGTTATCCGATTTCCTCTGAGCATGCTTGCTCCAGCGGGAAATATGCGGCCAATGTCAGCCCAGAGCAGTACAAGTCGCTGGTTGAGAAGTGGTACCGGATGGCAACCCAGAAAGCGCGTAAGGTCAATCAAAGCAACGCTGGTGCGGATGCCTATGTCGTCAATGTCAAACTTGAGAATGGTAAAACTGTCGAAGCTGCATTGAGCATGGGGCATGGTGTGTTGGATGGCCGATGCGGTGATACCTTCCTGGTCAAGTCAGGTGACAAGTACGTATTGCTGTTGCAAACCGATATTCGCGCCTGGAGCTTGGAGCTGTCACCTGGTGCGAATACATGGCTCGACCCGAGCAACGTAGGCGGGACATGTATCATTCCTGAAGTACGCAAGATCAACGCAGACTGGATTACCAAGCAGTTCTGAGTTGAGTCGAATCACCCCTTGGTGAGGCAATGATCAAGGTGGCACCAATGCCTGACATCATTGAATGAAAATCGGGGGCTTTCGTGGGGGCCGATACCGGATGTAGTCCCGGTGACGGCTCTTCCATAAAGATTCCGGCCCGATCTGGTGGTGATTGCCAGTCGGGCCAGTATCTTGGGATGCATCAAGGGCTCATGTGCTGGCTGCACATGGGCTTTTTGATTTATTGCTGGCCTTTGCCTTTGCCATATTGTGGAGAGCGAGGGCCATAAAGAATGCCATTGTGCCCGGTTGCAAGTAATCTTTCGCTGGTGACACCTGCATATCGGTGGGATTCATTGGTCAGGCTGTTGATGACCTGCTTCACCGCCGCAGACACCAGTACGCCAACGATTCCACCACCACCATTGTTGTTTTGCTGTTCAGCGCTGGAAGCGGATGCTTTACCCGTCCACAAGAGCTGTCCAGTCTTCAGGTCAACCAGGCGAGCTTCTGCGGCGACCACAGTTTCACTATTGATGACGGTGTATACCGAGCCGTATTTGGTTACGTTGACATACAAGGCTGCATCGGCACCGAAGATTTCCTGCAGCTTGTTGATGGGTACCGCGTGGATATCCCCAGCAGTGGACAGGCCATTTTGTTTGAAGGTTTCATCCATCACCGCCACTGGAAATACATAGTAACCTGCTTCTGCCAGTGGTCTGGTCATGAAGGACAGCATGCTGTTGGTTGCTTTGATGTCCGGTGTGCTGTTGAGTGGTGGCAACACCAGAATGGACTTTGGATCGCTTTGTTTGTAAGCGGTGTAGTCGAAGGCCTTTTGGCGTCGATGGGCGCAGCCAGTTGCCAACAATGCCACCAGACTAAGTATGAATAGGGTTCGAAGCGTGCGGAATTGCATGGTCATGCCTTAGTTCTTGAATTTTTTGAGCAGGAAATCCATGAAGGTGCTGGATTCCGGATAGAGTGTCTTTTCAGTTTCAAAAGCTTGTTTGACTTGATCGTTCTTGCCCGTCTTCAAATACAGCATGCCCATGTGCGCGTAATAGCCTGGTGGTAGGGCAGCGTTTTTCGATTGGGCTTTCTGCAGGTCGCTTTCCAGTGCGGCGATTTGCTCTTCAGGGCCTTTGCCATCACCTTTCAGGTGCTCATAGACCTGGGGTTGATATTGTCCCCAGTAGTAAAGCGATTTTTGGGTGGGTTTGGCGCAGCCTGTAACCAGGGCAACGCCACACAACAGGGCCGTGAGGCTCAGTGAACGGATTTGCATATCAATGTTACTCGTGATTGGATCAAGCCTACGCGGATGGTTTGATTGACCGCCGCGCATTGTCCGGTGTTTGCAACAAGTTGTACTTGCAAGCAGGGTGTGGGCATTGAAATCGCCGCGTGTTTCAGGCAGGCGGCGAATTTCGTTGGAAAGCAGTCAACCTTATTTAGCGGGCCGCCAAGCGCCGGATTCAATTCCTGACACGAGGTTGTTGATGGCTTCACGCATGGCCAGATCAAGTACCTTGCCATTCAGTGTGGAATCGTAGCTGGATGTGCCACCGAAACCGATGATTTCCCGATTAGACAAGGCGTATTCACCCGCGCCTTGGGCTGAATAGACAACTTCTGATGTGGTCACGTTGACGACGTTCAGGGCTACCTTGGCATAAGCGACCTGCTGTTTGCCACGCCCCAAGATACCAAACAGCTGTTGGTCACCGACTTCCTTCCGGCCAAATTCGGTGACATCGCCGGTGATGACAAAGTCTGCACCTTTGATCTGTTGGGATTGCTTCTTGAAATTGGCTTCCTGGCTGAGCTCGCCCAGGTTGTCACGATCCATGACACTGAAGCGCCCTGTTTGCTGCAGATGGGTGATCAGAATGGTCTTGGCTTGCCCACCCAGACGATCTACGCCATCAGAGAAAACACCACGCATATAACTGGAACGGTTATCGAATTTGCCGACGGCAATGGGGCTGCGTGGGCCATTGTAGGTGGTACCTGCGCTGGCGACTTTCGGCACTTCCAGGCTGCGGGAGGTTTCTGTAGCACATCCGGTAACGAGTGTGGTGAAAGCAATGGCGGTAGAGATGAGTAGCGTTTTCTTCATGTTCAGTGAACTCAAAGTAAATGAAAAGCACGGTTGGTCAAGTTTTTACACGGCGGCATGCCGATCTTTTATTGTTGAATTTGCTTATCGGCATATCGCACATTATTTATAGAGAATAATAATATACTAATATTGCATTGCTGATCAATAACAATAACATGCAATAGGTTGTCATCACGCTTTCATGCGGCATGAAAGCTTATTGCATGGCGGCCCTGAAGCGTAGCTGAATATAGGACAATATGGCAGGCTAGGCCATCGGTAATGCTGTGCTGGCCATGTATGGGATGGGCAAGGTGTGTTGAAAAAGGGAAGCTTATGCTTCCCTTTTGCTTGCTGCAGCTTTTGACCTGGATCGCGTGGGCAGCAAGCCTGAAGTGGCATGTTTGCCAAGCGAGCGTTGCCAACCATTCATTGTGGCGCAGGCTGCACAAGGCCGTCGGATGCCTATCAGAAGCGCATGCCGTAGCCAATGCCGAATACCAGCGGATCCACATCCAGCTTGGTAACTTTGGCGCCTGTCGCTGTGCTCTTCACATCAGTGCTGATATAGATTTTCTTCAGATCCAGGTTGATGAAGCTGTTCTTGCTGACCGCAAAATCAACACCTGCTTGCAAGGCTCCGCCGAAGCTGTTCTTGTCAACGGTCAGGGTGCCATCTGCCAATTTGATGTCGTAGAAGCGGGTGTAGTTCAAGCCAGCGCCAACATAGGGGCGGATGGTCGAATCTGGCAGGAAGTGGTATTGAACCGTCACCGTGGGTGGCAGGTGGCTGACTTTACCGATGATCTGATTATTCAGCGACACAGAGTGCTTGGCGGTGCCAAGAATCAGCTCTGCTGCGATGTTCTTGGTGATGAAGTAGGTGAAATCCAGTTCAGGAATGGCTTTTCTTTCGACGTCCAGACCTTTCAAATCTGATTCCACATCAGGAGTAATGAGGGCGAAACGACCGCGAACCAACACATCACCTGCTTCTGCGTGGGCGAACCCAGCGGCCAGCAGCATACCGGTCATGGCGGTCAGGATGATTTTTTTCATGATGAAGACTCCCAATGCTTATTCGTTGTTCACCTACGGATGCAGGCATGGGGTCAGCATATGCTTGGCGTTATACGCCTGTGTTGATCAGGGTCAAATTTGCTGCAGCGCGGAATGATTCCGCATTGCAGCATATTGATTGGTATGGTCATTCCTACTTGAGTTTGGCTGATGCGTCCCGCAGTGCGGTACGAAGCCCTTCTTCGACCACTGGGTGGTAGAACGGCATGTCCAGCATCTGGTCGATGGTCAGTGACTGCTGATATGCCCAGGCCAGAGTGTGGGCGATGTTTTCAGCACGGGGGCCGATCCATTCTGCACCCAGGAAGCGCCCGCTCGCCTGGTCGGCATAGACATGCATCAAACCCTTGTTTTTCAGCATGACCCGGCTGCGGCCCTGGTCCTCAAAGCTGACCTCGCCGGTGACGAAGCCATTGGCTGGCAGATCGGCAAAGCGCTGTCCTACCATGGCGATCTGTGGGTCGGTGAAGACCACCGCGATGGGTGCGCGTCGATGGCCGGGTTTGACATCTGGGTAGTGGGCGGCATTGGTGCCAGCTGTTTTGCCTTCGTCAGCAGCCTCATGCAGCAGCGGTAGATGGTTGTTGGCATCACCCGCGATGAAGACGGATGTGCGACCGCACTGTAAGGTATGTGGGTCGAATACCGGCACGCCCTTGCTGTCCAGCTGCAGCTGGGTGTGCTGCAAGTCCAGTCCTTTGACATTCGGAACACGACCGGTTGCCACCAATACGTAGTCGAAGCGCTCGGTCACCGCCATTTGATTTGATGCTTGATAGCAGATGATCGCTTCATCGCCATCGCGTGCCATATCAAGGATTGTCGCATCCGGGTCCAGATGGAATGCCTGTTGGAATGTATCGCGTGCATAGTCCCGAATGGCTGGATCAGTCAATGGCCCGACTCCGCCGCGTGCGCCGAAGACTCGAACATGCACGCCCAGTCGGCTCAGCGCTTGGCCCAATTCCAGGCCGATCACGCCAGGGCCGAACACGGCAACACGTTTGGGTAAGGTGTCCCAGTTGAAGACGTCGTCGTTGATGATCAGACAATCACCGAATACCTGAAATGCATCGGGAATCGATGGTACGGAGCCGGTGGCGATCACAACGCTGTGTGCGTTGACCTGCGTATGCTCGCCCACATTCAAGATGAGGTTGTCGATGAAGCGGGCGTGTCCGACCAGCCGATCTTCCGCCGGGATGTTCTCGACACCTTTCAGGACGAAGCTGACAAAATGATCCCGCTCACTTTTGACCCGGCCCATCACCTGGTGCCCATCGATGCGGATGGTGCCATCGATATGTACGCCAAATGGTGCAGTGTGGTGTGCCTCGTGGGCGGCCTCGGCTGCCGCGATCAACAATTTGGATGGCATGCAACCAACACGAGCGCAAGTGGTGCCATAGGGGCCGCTTTCAATGATGACGGCGCGCTTGCCTGCCGCCCTGGCAGCCCGGTAGGCAGCCAAGCCTGCGGTGCCTGCGCCAATTACAGCAACATCGGTATGAAGAGTGTTCATTTTGCATCCTTGGATTCTGTGTTGACATCATGCAATGGCATTCAGAAGGCTGCCCCCAAGGGGCAACCTTGAAACTGCCATCGACCAGGCGATGATGTTGCCCTGCGGCAACGCTTACTTGGCGAGGAATTTCTCGACGTCTTCCGCACCGCCGATCAACTGGCCGTTGATGAAGACCTGAGGGGCAGTCATCTTGCCGGCGACGGCGCCCAGTACCTTGCCGCGCACTTTGTGATCCAGCGGCAGGTCGATGTAGTCATAGCCCTGGTCAGCCAGGAGCTGCTTGGCTTTGGCGCAGAATGGGCAGCCATCTTTGGAGAGCACGACAACCTGATCCGGCTTTTTGGCATCGGGCGCGACATGGGCCAGCATGGTGTCGGCATCCGATACTTTAAATGGGTCACCTGGTTCCTGCGGCTCGATGAACATCTTCTCGACCACGCCATCCTTGACCAGCATCGAGTAACGCCAGCTGCGCTTGCCAAAGCCCAGGTCTGCTTTGTCCACCAGCATGCCCATGCCCTCGGTGAATTCGCCGTTGCCATCAGGAATCATCATGATGTTGTCGGATTCCTGATCCTTGCTCCACTCGTTCATCACAAAGGTATCGTTGACCGATACGCACAGGATGCTGTCCACGCCATGTCTGAAGAACACAGGTGCCAGCTCGTTGTAGCGTGGCAAGTGGGTTGATGAGCAGGTGGGTGTGAACGCACCGGGTAAGGAAAACACCACGACAGTTTTGCCTTTGAACAGGTCATCACTGGTGATGCTTTTCCATTCGTTGTTTTCACGGATGCGAAAGGTCACTTGTGGGATGGATTGGCCTTCATGGTTGTGCAGCATGTTGCATTCCTTAATAGTTTTGATTGATCAAACTGCTAAAATCGATAGGCTGAAGTATGGCAATGGCGCTGTGATGCGTCTAATTTATTTAAAATTAAATTTTAATAGTAAAAAACTATCAAAGAGTATTGGGCCAATCACTTGCCCTAGTCGTAAAACTTGTAAAAAGCCTCACTGGTGAATTGAACTGTGTACTGGTTCAGGCCTATGCTGCGAAGCCGAAAAAATGAAGGACATCATGATTCGATTCATTTTTTCAAAAATCAAATAAAACAATATGTTGTTATTAATGGTGCAAAAGAAGTGCCCTTTGCAGGTGGCATGCTTGTGTTGGGCGCTGACGGGGACAGGTGGAAAATTGAGATGAGCGGGCAAGTGAGAACATCCCATTGGGTGGCAGGGGCTACCCTGGTCGTGGCATCGGCCAGTGGCTGGGCCGCAGAGTCGGCTGAGGTGGTGGAAGGCGGCAGAATCGAAGTGACCGGCCAACGCAGCTCGGACATCAGCGACCGACGCAATGAGACGGCAGGTAAGATCATTGTCGGTCGGGAGGAAATCGAGCGCTTTGGCGAGAGCAATGTCGGCAGCCTGCTCAGGCGCTTGCCTGGCATCAGCTACACCGGCAAGGCGGGGCGACCCGGTGAGATCAAGATGCGGGGAATGGGCGGTGGGTACACCCAGATCTTGATCGATGGTGAGAAAATGCCACCCCGTGCCGGCAGAGCGGTCAGCGTGGACATGTTGCCAGCGGAGATGATCGAGCGGATCGAGATTGTCCGGAGTGCAACGGCTGAGAACAGCGCACAAGCCATCGCCGGGACAATCAATATTGTGCTGCGGGAGGATGTCCGCCGTAGTTTCACCAGCGTCCGTGCTGGCATCAATGGTGAGGCGGGGCGTGCCTCGCCTCAGGTATCCTTTCAGAAGAACGGCAAATTTGACGGAATGAGTTATCTGCTGGCGGGCGCGGTCAACCGCCGCGCACTGTTCGACGATGGTCGCGAGATGGTGCGTCGCTTGGATTCGTCCGGGCAGGTGCTGGAGGATCAGGTCGAGTCGAGCATCCGACAGGGCTATAGCAAAGAGATCAATCTCTCCCCGCGTTTCAGCTGGCGGTGGACAAACGGGCATCAGCTGACATTGACTCCGTTCGTGATGGCCTCACGCACTCGCACTTCCGGCCAAGTGGGGCTGGATCAGCAAGTTGGCGTGCCGGTGTTTCAGACGGCGGATCAGCAGAATGAGCGCAGCAATCAGATGTGGCGATTGATGGGCAATTGGAGCCATCGGGCCGAGGATGGCCGCCGGTTGACGGCGCGAGTGAGTGGATACAACGGCCTGAGTCGAGCCAGCCGTTACCGCACCGAACGGGATGGCGCCGGGCGGCTGTCACGGTGGGTGGACGATGATGGCAGTACGCGCTATCAAGGAGCGTCGCTGGGCGGTAAGTGGAGTACGCCGTGGCAGGATGCACATACGCTGTCAGTAGGGGGCGATGCCAGCCTGGGTATGCGGCGAGAGCAGCGCACCATCTTGGAAAACGGCGTGCCCTCCAGGCGGGAAGACGGCACCGCTCTGCACTCGCGAGAGCAGCAGATGGCGTTGTTCATTCAAGACGAATGGGAGACATCGCCCACCTTGTCACTCAATGCGGGGCTGCGATGGGAGCAGGTCAAATTGCAGGCGGATGACCACGGCAATACCCGCCGCAACCAAAGCCAGGTGCTGAGTCCTAGCTTGCACACATTATGGCGGTTTGACGAAAAGCATGGTCAGCAGTTGCGCTTCAGCCTGGCCCGCACATTCAAGACGCCCAATCTGTCCGACCTCAGCAGCCGCTTGGTCAGGTCGCATGACAACAACCCGACCAGCCCTGATTCATTGGGCAACCCTGCACTGAAGCCAGAGCTTTCGTGGGGTTACGATGTGGCTTACGAGCATTACCTGTCTGAAAATGGGCTGCTGAGCGCCAACCTGTTCATGCGCGATATCCGTGATTTGATCCGCCGCCGCACCACTCAGCGAGATGGACGATGGGTTCGCCAGCCGATCAATGTCAGCAAGGCCCGCAGCTACGGCATGGAGCTGGAGTTGAAACATCATCTGAACGTGCTTTGGCCGCAGCTGCCTGCAGTCGAGGTGAAGGGTAACTACAGCCGCCTGTTTTCAAAGGTCTATGACTTGCCGGGGCCGGATAACCGGCTGGATGAGCAACCCAGGCAGCTGGCCAACCTGGGCGGAGACTACCGATTCAAGGCCTCACCGTTCAGCGTGGGCATGAACGTAAGCTGGACGGGGGGCTATGATGTGCAAACCAGTGAACAGCAACGGGCGCATATCGCAGCCAAGCAAAGCACTGACATATATATGGTATGGCACGCAGATCGTGACACCAAGCTGCGGGCTACTGTCGGAAACATCGAGCAGCGCGATCATCGACGGGATGCGATGACAGCCAGCCCGGACGGCGGTTTGACGCAAAGTGCTGTGATCGACCCAACCCGCATGAGCTGGAGCCTGACATTGGAGGCCAAGCTCTAGGGGGCATGGGTGAAATGGCGTACGGGGCAGAGGCCTTAGAGCCTGTTTACGCTCTGTATCTGCCACTAGCAGCCGCTCTTCGGCAAATACAGTTAGCCGAAAAATACATTATATAAATCAACATGTTGTGGTGCGATCGTTTTTTGGCAACGGCCTGATTGCTTCGCATGTTTCCCTGCTGATGTCGCCGGGGGTGTCTTTTTCTCATGCCCCAGTTACGGCATGTAGTTGATGGTAAACAGCCGCTAGGCGCTGAATTCACCCGGCGTGTGGTTGAAACTATGCCCACAGACCCTACCGGCGTCCGGTTTGTGGCCCCTTTTGCGTAGCAAGTTTGTGATCCCAGAATGCCGCCGCTTCCGCCAATGCGATTTCTGGTCGCTTGCGACCGGTCACAGCCTGCTCGGTCGCCAGTTGTAGCTTCCGTAGCATCGCGTTGGCATCTGGCAGGCCTGCTACATACAGGGTGCGGATGCGCTCTGCATGGCCGGCGGCGGTCTGCACGGCTTGCTCGAAGGCCCCGCTCTGAGCGGGCTTTACCTTGAAGAATGGGTCGTTGACAGCGCCTTTGCTGGTTGGAAAGGTGCCCGCCAGCTTGGAAAAGGCCAGTTGGTTGTCGTCCCGTGTCAGGAAGCGGGCGAGTTTGATGGCCTCACCAAATGTCTTGTCATCAACCCCCTTGGGAACCGCATAGGTGAACAGCCAGCCGCCCGGTGCAATGCCGGTCGGCCCAAGCGGCACCTGGGCAACGGCTGTCTGTTGGTAGATATGGCTGGCGTTGTCCCGGGTGCGGGACAGCGCTGTTGGCGCGGTGGCCATCATGGCCAGTCTGCCACTGTTGTATGCGTCGATGTTCTGTTGAAAGTTGTCTTCTGCGAACAGCTTGTCCTTCAAAAGTGCACCAGCCTGATAGGCATCGGCAAATCGTTTCAACAGTGCGGCATGGCGTGGTGTGTTGAATGCAGCCTTGCCGTTCTGCAGCACAGGCAACCCTTCCTGTAAGAAGATCGAGGCCATTTTGCCCAGTGGTGGCGCCAAGCCAGGTGTGCCGGTCTTCTGGCGGATCTGTTTGGCGTAATCGAGCTGGTCCTGCAAGGTCTGTGGCGGTTTGGTGGGGTCGAGTCCGGCTTGTTTGAACAGCGCTGTGTTGTAGGCAATGATGTCAGCGTTGTTATAGAAGGGGATGGCCCACAGCTTGCCATCGAAGGTGACATCCTGAATGGCTCCATCGAGGTAATAGTCTTTCTCTGTGCCGATGGCCTCGTCCAAGGGACGCAGCAAACCACGCTGGACGGCATCATAGACCCAGGGTACCTCCAGATTGGCCAGCGCGGGTGGTTTGCCCGCGCCGATGGCGGCCATCAGCCTGGTTTCAAACGCATCCCATGGTATATCCACCCATACTACATCGATGTTGGGATGTTGCTGTTCATAAAGTTTTTCAAGTGTTTCGAAATATTGGGTGAATTTTGGTTTCAGTGAATTTGTCCAAAATTCCAGGCGTTGTTTTTCAGCCGCATCTGCAGGCTGACTCAATACCATCAGAGCTGCCAAGCTGGCTAATAGATGACGTGAAGCTGACACGATCCACCACATGATAATGCCCTCACTCGGTGATTTGGTATTGAATTGGTATGCTAATCCACCAAGGGTGCGATGGCGAGTGTTTCATGTATTTTTCTTTTAAATCAATGATATTTTACTTTTATTTCAATTTATTGCGTATCGCCGGATGTGTTTGTGATGACGTTATGAAGTATCAGTTTAGGATCACTTAAGGCGATGCCGGTTGGCAGCGTATTGGCGAGCAGATCATGCTCAAGTACAGGGAGGGCTACTATGAAACCTGAAAACAAACACCTCCGCTATCTGGCGGAGCATTTACTCAATACTGGGGTGGGCGGCCTGGGCGCTAGGGAACGGGCGGCGTTATTGCGTATTTCGAAGCGGCTACAGACGCACAGAGGCGATTCGTCTTTGCATGATGAAGGCGGTATGACTTTTGGCGAGCGCCTGGCCGACCGGGTTGCAGAATTTGGCGGCTCGTGGACGTTCATCACGATGTTCGGGGCATTTCTGCTGGGGTGGGCCATTTTGAACACCGATATCCTGCGGGATCATGCATTCGACCCTTATCCCTATGTGTTCTTGAATCTGGTGCTGTCGATGCTGGCTGCCATCCAGGCGCCGATCATCATGATGTCGCAAAACCGGCAGGCCGCACGTGACCGCCTGACGATGATCCGTGACTTTGAAGTGAACCTGAAGGCCGAGCTGGCCATCAGCGAGCTGCACTTGCGGGTAGACCACCTGACCTGGCAGATATTGGGCGATCTGGATCTGATCAAGCGTCATCTGCTGACGCAGGATGTTTCAACTCCACCCGCACCCCCAACCCAGGCAGATCATGGGAAGCTATAAGGCCCCCAGGTGTTGACCACCTGCTCGGGGGGCAAACGTGGTGGCGGGGGCGTCACCGGTTTGGACTGAAAAGCGGGGGTGGGCTGGGATGCTTGCTCTTCGGACTTGGGCTCGGTGGCCGCAGCAGGTGCGGTGGCGTGAGCGGTCTGGCTGGCAGGCTCATGCGTTGGGGCGGCGATCGGTAGGCTGGGCTTGAGGCTAGCCAGCCTGATCTGCCGTGCGTGCAGGGACTGCACCGCCGCGCCGCTGTCGTGGCTGGCCACTGCCTTGGCATGGCCAGTTTTGGGTTTTTTGATGGTACGGGCATCTGCGGCGTTGATGGCGCTGCAGGCCAGGGCGATAAGTGCAATATATGTAACCGGTTTCATCGGCGCTCTCCGGTGGTCAACCTTGTTTCTTCGGGTCTGGGCAGTCGCAGTTGGCTTTGCTGCTTTTCTTGGCGGTTGTCGAGGGTTTCTTGACAGGCGCCCTGCTGGTTACTTTCCTGGGGGGACGGCCTGGGCTGGATTGGGGCCGCTCCGGAGGGAGTCTGTCGATATCCGGGTCGGCGGGGCTGTCCTCCCGCGTGGATTCAGCCGTTCCTGACCTGATGTCATCCCGCACCCAGTCACCCACTTTCAGCGGGCTGTTGCCAATCACTTTGGCAATGGCAAATCGAGGTTGTACCTGCACCACCTGCAACACCGGCCTGGGGCGCTCGGGCAGACCCAGCGGTTGGTAGGTGTCCGGGCTGAAGACAGGGTTGCGGGTGTCCTTGCTGTATGCGAGCAGGCGGTCACCCGGTCGTAGGTGGTGCAGGCTGCCTGCCGCGATATAGGCAGTTTTGCCTTCCAGTTTTGCCAGCTTGCTGGTGAAGGGCAGGCATTGCAGCGTCAGGGCGATCCGTTGCGCAGCTTCGTCCAATGTCTGGTTCACCACCCGCCCGTAGTCATTACGGCTGAATCCCGCTGACCCCAGGCTGAGCTGTCGATCGAGCTGAACATCGCCTCTGGCCTCTTTGGCGATGCGGGGGCGATCAAGCAAGGCGCCGGTTGCGCCGTCATGGACAAAGAATTCCAGCTCGATCCGCCGCTGGGTGGGCCGCTCGCGCACCCCAGCTCCCAACGTGGTGTTGGGCAGCTCAACCCCTAGCGAGGCGGTGTTATTGGTGTCATTGTTGAGCCCCCAATAGAACTGGCGACTGGTGCTGCTGATGCCCGCATCCAGCAGGCGACCTGTAATCACGAATTGGCTTTCATGGTTGACCGCCAGCTGTTGGATCAATGCCGCAGGGGGGATGCTTTGCCCGGCTGCCGGGCCGGGATCGAATACACTCACCCCTGCATTGCCTACTGGAAACACGCCGGGCTTGTCGGCCAGACGCCGTAGGAATTCGTAAGCCAGATTCAGGCTGGGGTTGTCCCAATCTCCGGCCTGGGCGGGTTGGCTGATCTGGAAAGGTGCAACGACCACGGTCCGCCTCAAGCGCGGGTTGCCTGCGTTGCAGTTCGGCAGCTCGCGGCTCGGGCTTTCAGCAGAGGCCTGAATGTTGTCGTCGAAGGTGGCTTCGACTTCAACCATCAGCAGATTACGATCCACCCATTCTCGCCTGACCTGATGCTGACTTGGGCGTCGCGTAGGCTCCAGATTGAGCGTCTGCTGATCTGGGCGGCCTATGGACTGGTTGCCGGTGATGCGCACGCCAGCCTCGATTGCAGCTTGCTCCAATGCATCCGCCACCGCCAGCTGGCGGGCCTGCTCTCGACTGCCGACATCGAGCGCGGCCATGCCGGTTGCGGTGATGGTTTCGGCATGGGCTGCAGCGGTCATGCAGAGCAATGACAGGAAGGCGGTGAATCGGGTGTTCCGCATGATCATCAATGGTTCCAACTTCACGTGCGGGCGGGAGAGCCCGACGTTGGCTCAGTCTGCAAAATAAAATTGGCGGGAGGGCAGTGTTTGACTGGCTGCCAGCTGGATTGTGTCGCCAGTGGAGCGGCTTGGCAATGGTGCGGGTTTGGTTTCCACAACCGCAGCCGGTGTGGAGGTGCTGCTGGTCTGGCCAGCCCATTGGGTGGGTGGGGCTGCCACCGCAGCTGCCGGTGCGGCTGGGGAGGCGGCTTGGCTGGCGATTGGTGCGGTGACAGGCATTTTCCAGAAATCGCTGGGTAGCTCGACTTCCACTTCAGTCTCATAGCTTCCCTCGGCCATCGGGGTGACACTGACTACCCGCGCACCACGCAGATAGCCATCCAGATAGATGCGGAAGCTGTCATTCTGCGCAATCATCGCCGCTACCGTGGTATTGCCTTTGATCCGGACCCCGTAGATTTGCTCTGCCAGCGCACGATAGGCATCGAGTTTGGCGGCCCGCATGGCCAATAGCCGCTTCTGCCCGGCGGTGTAGCCATCGAACGCGCTCATGGAGCCATAACCAGTAGCGGTGAAGCGCAATGGCTTGTTTTCGCTTCCGACCGTGATGCGGCTACCACCACCCGCACAGCCTGCCAAAATGGCCAGGGTGATCGACAAGATGAAGAGCTGTAGGAAGCGGGGCATGGTGGACTCCTTGGTGAAACGTCTGCAATGGCATGGTCAACATCAGCACGACGAGTGTGTCTGTCATATCGGGCAGGAGCGGGATGAACCCAAACCGGCGCCATGCCTACATCGGCACCGTTCTGAAATACTTGAGGCGACCCGCTTGGAACACACACCTTATTTATAGGTGATAGCCCCGATAGGTAAGGCTTTTCCTGTCCGGTATGTCCCCTGGTTAATGTGCCACTTTGTAAACCTTCGCTATCTCTTTCATTCATAAGACTTTTCGCTTTTGGCATATTTGCCCTAAGTATTTGTTGCGAAAAGAGAAAATGGGAGCAATCAAATTGACCATGCCCAATTTTTCATCTATAGTGGGAGAAAGTGGGGGAAAGTGGATCAATGTGGGTGGCTTTCCCTGGTGGTGATGTAGATTGGCAAGTAAGAGCAAGTTGGCAGCAAGCGTTTATCCCAGGCAAAGGATGAAGCATGTTCAGTGGTGTTTCCACGCTCAGTCTCGACGATAAGGGTCGTCTCACGGTGCCATCCAAGCACCGCGATGCCCTGATGGCGATGTGCGCGGGGCGCCTGGTGCTGACCTTGTCGCCGGATGGTTGTCTGTTGGTGTATCCGGAAGCCAATTGGTTGCCAGTACGTGATCAGATGATGCAACTGACCGGCTCGCGGGTGGCCATTGCCCGCATGGTGCTGGGGTTTGCAGAAGAAGTTGAAATGGATAAGGCAGGTCGGATTTCGGTCAGCCGCACCTTGCGGGACAAAGCCCGGCTGGAAAAGGATGTGTCGTTGGTGGGTATGGGCAAGAAATTCGAGTTGTGGGACGCAGCCAAATTTGACGAGCTGACGCAGGCTACCATGGATATCCCAGCTGATGAGCTGGCCACTCAGATGGAAGGTATTGCCCTGTGACCGATGCGATTGGATTTGTCCATCGCACGGTGTTGTTGCAGGAGGCCGTGGAGGCCTTGGCAATCAAGTCCGATGGTGTGTATGTCGATGGTACCTTTGGTCGTGGTGGCCATAGCCGGTTGATCTTGTCGAAGCTCGGTCCGGCAGGGCGCCTGATCGCATTCGACAAAGACCCGCAAGCCATTGCAGAGGCTGCCACGCTTCAGGATGCGCGTTTCACGATTGTGCATAACGGATTCACGCACTTGGCGCAAGAGTTGACCCGATTGGGCGTGACTGCTGTCGATGGCGTGTTGCTGGATCTGGGCATCAGTTCACCACAGATCGATGATGGTGCGCGAGGATTCAGTTTTCGGTTCGATGCACCTCTCGATATGCGTATGGATACGACCCGTGGCATGACAGCGGCAGACTGGCTGGCGACGGCTCCGGAACAGGATATTTACAGAGTAATCAAAGAATATGGCGAAGAGCGGTTTGCTAAACAGATTGCAAGAAAGATTGTTGCGGTTCGAGCGGAGCGGCCAATTACCACCACCCGGCAGCTTGCCGAGATCGTGGCGGGCTGTGTCCGTAGCCGCGAGCCGGGGCAGGACCCGGCGACGCGAAGCTTTCAAGCTATACGGATTCACGTCAATCAGGAGCTTGAGGAGCTGTCGCTAGTTCTGCCTCAAGCCATGCAGCTGCTAAGAGCGGGAGGGCGTATGTCGGTGATCAGCTTTCATTCGCTGGAAGACCGCATCGTCAAGCGGTTCATGAAGGATGCCGCCAATGAAGATGATATGCCCAGCCGCCTGCCCATCCGTGCTGCCGACCTGAAAAAACCACCTTTGAAAGTGATAGGAAAGCCGATTCGCCCCAGCGAGGACGAGGTCAAGGCCAATCCCCGTGCCCGCAGCGCCATTTTGCGTATTGCCGAGCGGACAGAGGGGCCACTGTGACCCGCCTCAATCTGCTCTTGCTGATTGTGCTGATCACCTGTGCATTGAGTGTGGTCACATCACAGCACAAAGCGCGCAAGCTTTATATCGAGCTGCAGAAGGCCCAGTCGCTTGCCAAGCAGCTGGATGTGGAGTGGGGGCAATTGCAGCTCGAACAAAGCACCTGGGCGATGCACTCCCGTATCGAATCGATTGCGCAGAAACAGTTGAATATGCATGTGGCTGATAGTACACGTACCCAGGTGGTGCCATTGACACCATCCAGAACCGTGCCGCAGGCGAAGGCGGTACCCAGGACAGAGGAGGTGCCGGCTCAGCCGGTGCCGGACGCAGCCAGGACGCAGTGACAGACCCATGTACACGGCCAATACCAACCTCAACGCCCGTTTACCCGCTTGGCGCAGCTATGTGTTGATGGCTGCGCTGGGGGCGGGCTTTGCCGCCCTGGTGGGGCGGGCGGTCTATCTGCAGGGTTTCAATCGGGACTTTCTTCAAGAGCAAGGCGAGGCGCGCTACAGCCGGGTCATGAAGCTGGAGCCGGTGCGCGGCATGATCACTGACCGCAATGGCGAGCCGTTGGCCATCTCCACACCGGTACAGTCGATCTGGGCCAGTCCATCGGATATGGACGCTCTGCCTAATGATGAGCAGCTGGGCAAGCTCGCCAAATTGCTGGGTGCCAAGGCTGACGATCTCAAGAAGAAGCTGGCCGATGGCCGTAAGAAGGACTTTGTCTATCTGCGTAGGCAGCTCCACCCGGAAGTGGCAGAGAAAGTGATGGCGCTGGGTATTCCTGGCATCTACAAAATGCGCGAGTACCGCCGCTATTATCCGGCTGGCGAGGTATTGGCCCATGTGATCGGCCAGACCGGGATCGATGACCAAGGGCAGGAGGGCATCGAGCTGACCCGCAACGGCGTGTTGGCTGGCAAACCGGGCAGCCGCCATGTGCTGAAAGACCGTCGGGGTTACATCGTGGAAGATGTGACCAATATGAAGCCGCCGGTCGATGGCCAGACCCTGACCTTGTCGATCGATCGCAATCTGCAGTATCTGGCTTACCGTGAGCTGAAGGCAGCGGTGGAGGAAAACAAGGCCAAGGCAGGTGGGGCCGTCATTCTGGATGCCCATACCGGCGAGGTGCTGGCGCTGGCCAATGTGCCCAGTTACAACCCCAATAATCGCGGGGTGATCGATATGGCCCGCAAGCGTAACCGCGTACTCACCGACCTGTATGAGCCCGGCTCGACCATGAAGCCATTTACGGCGGCGGCGGCCTTGGAGGCGGGGACGTTCAAGCCCAGCTCGATCATCAACGTGGCGGGCGGGATGAGTTTCGGCAAATACACCATTCACGACGCCCACCCCCATGGTGCATTGACTGTTGAGCAGGTGATCCAGGTGTCGTCGAACATCGGTGCGGCCAAGATGGCATTGTCACTGGATCGTGAGTATTACTACGACTATCTGCGTTCGCTGGGCTTTGGGCAGCCGCCCCATACCGGCTTCCCAGGCGAGGCGTCCGGGCGGGTTCGGCATTGGAAGACCATCAAGCCAGTCGAGACCGCCACCACATCGTATGGCCACGGAATCTCGGTCAGCCTGGTGCAGATGGCGCGTGCTTACATGATTTTTGCAAATGATGGCGAGATCAAACCAATCAGCTTCCTGAAACAAGTGGCGCCCCCGCCCGGCCAGCAGGTGATTTCGAAGGCGAACGCCGAGGCCATGAAGAAAATGTTGGAGATGGTCACCCAGCCTGGCGGCACGGCAACCCGCGCCCAGGTTGTCGGCTACCGTGTCGGTGGCAAGACAGGGACGGCCAATAAGCTGGAAGGCGGCGGTTATTCAAAGAGCAAATATGTGGCGAGCTTCGTTGGCATCGCACCTATTTCGAACCCGCGCCTGGTAGTGGCGGTGATGATCGATGAGCCAGGCGGCGGCACATATTACGGTGGTACGGTTTCCGCGCCGGTCTTTTCACGCATCACTACGGCAGCGCTGCGGTCATTGGCCGTGCCAAACGATGCGCCGGTGAACAATATCATCCTGCCGAATACTGATCCGCAGGAAGCCATAGAGGGGACGATGTGATGAGCACACATCTATGGTTGGAACAATTGAATGGGCTGGGCCTGCCAGTGAAGCGGGTGGTGGCGGATAGTCGCCAAGTCCGTCCGGGTGATGTGTTCTTGGCCTGTATGGGTGAATACCGTGATGGGCGTGATTTCATCAGCAAGGCCATCGATGCGGGTGCAGCTGCAGTGCTGTGGGATGATGCCGATGGCTTTGTCTGGCAAGCGGAGTGGTCCCTGCCCAATCGACCCGTCAGCGGGTTGCGCTGGTGTGCGGGTGAGATTGCCAGCCATGTCAATGGCTCACCATCCGAACAAATGACGGTCATCGGTGTAACCGGTACCAACGGCAAGACCTCGATCAGTACTTGGTTGAGCCATGCCTTGACCCACCTGGGCAAGCGCACTGCGGTGATCGGGACAGTCGGAAATGGCTTCCCAGGGGCGTTGGAGCACACCACGCACACCACCCCAGATGCGGTGACCTTGCAGGATCGCCTGCTGGCTTATCGGCAGCAAGGTGCCGAGGCCATTGCCATGGAGGTGTCATCACATGGGCTGGATCAAGGCCGGGTGAATGGCGTGGCATTTGACGTGGCGGTATTCACCAATCTGACCCGTGATCATCTGGATTACCACGGCGATATGGCGAGTTACGGTGAATCGAAAGCCAAATTGTTCCAATGGCCCGGCTTGCGCAAGGCAGTCATCAATCTGGATGACCCATTTGGCGTGAAGCTGGCGGCCTTGGCGCAAGAAAACGACATCGCCGTGTGGGGCTATGGCCTGCGCGAAGGCGAGCTGCATTGTCGCGAGTTGAAAGTCGATGAGGCTGGCATTCGTATGACGGTCGTCACGCCAGCGGGCGAGGTGCTGATCCGCAGCGGGCTGTTGGGGCTGTTCAATGCGTCGAATCTGCTGGCCGCCTTGGGGGCCATGCTGGCCATCGGCGTGGCCCCGGCGGAAGCCGCTCAGGCGCTGTCGGAGATCGATGCCGCCCCTGGCCGCATGCAACGGCTGGGCGGGGAAAGCACCCCCTTGGTGGTGGTGGACTATGCACATACACCGGATGCATTGGACAAAGCTTTGTCCACCTTACGCGAGATCTTGCCGGCGCACCGACAGCTCTATTGTGTATTCGGGTGTGGTGGTGATCGTGACCCTGGCAAGCGCCCCTTGATGGGCAGTGTCGTGTGCCGGCAGGCCGACGTGCCAGTGGTGACCAGTGACAACCCCAGAACCGAAGACCCTGATGTGATCATCGAGCATATCCGCGCTGGGATGAGCTGTGACTACCGGGTGGAGGTGGATCGGGCCATGGCCATCCGCTGGGCGGTGGCCGATGCGAAACCCGGCGACATCGTATTGATCGCCGGAAAAGGACATGAGGACTATCAAGACGTGCAAGGCGTGAAAACACCGTTCAGTGATGTCGAGCAGGCTCGTGCAGCGCTGACCAGGTACGCGGGAGATCGCAGATGATCGACCCAACCATGATGTCGTTATCGGAAGCTGCAGCAGCACTGGGGGGCTCGACGACAGCCCCGGAAGTCCGGTTTGCGCGCGTCAACACAGACAGCCGGGCCATCGAGCCGGGCGATCTGTTCATTGCGCTGGAAGGGGAGCGCTTCGACGCCCACGACTTCGTCAACGGTGCATTGGCTGCAGGTGCGGCAGCGGCAGTCGTCAAAGCCTCTTGGGAGGGAGGCGACGACTTGCCGCTGATCCGCGTGGACGACACCCACCGCGCACTTGGTCAGCTGGCTGCTTTTTGGCGCAGTCGGTTTACCATCCCGGTTGCCGCCATCACGGGCTCCAGCGGCAAAACCACTGTCAAGGAGATGCTGGCCAGCATCTGTACCGCTGCCAGCAGCGAGGCAGAAGTGCTCGCCACCCGTGGCAATCTGAACAACGACATCGGCGTGCCGCTGACCTTGCTGCGGTTGCGGGCGAATCATCGTTTTGCCGTGATCGAGATGGGCATGAACCACGCCGGCGAGATCAGCTATCTGACCCGCATGGGCCGACCTGATGTCGCGCTGGTCAACAATGCTGGCGCGGTACATCTGGAAGGGTTGGGCTCGGTCGAGGCTGTGGCCCGCGCCAAGGGAGAGATCTTCGAAGGACTTGGCGAGCAGGGTATCGCCATCATCAATGAGGACGATGCCTATGCCCCGCTCTGGAAGCAGCTGGCTGGCACGCATCGCACATTGACATTCGGCCTGCAGCAAGGTGATGTCCGTGCAACCTTCAAGCTGGCGGTGCTGGACAGTGAGTTGACCCTGCGCACACCAGCAGGTGATGTGTCATTGAAGCTGAGTGTGCCCGGCATGCACAACATCCGTAACGCCCTGGCAGCCACCGCAGCGGCATTGGGCATGGGAATCGGGCTCGACGCGATCCAGCGAGGTTTGGCGCAGTTCGGCGGCGTAAAAGGGCGCCTGCAGCGTAAACAGGGGCGACATGGCGGGCTGGTGATCGACGATACCTATAACGCCAACCCGGCTTCGATGGCAGCAGCGCTGTCGGTGCTGGCTGCGCAGCCTGGCGACACCTGCTTTGTGATGGGGGATATGGGCGAGCTAGGGCCGGATGGGCCGCAATTGCATGCCGAGATCGGTGCGTTGGCACGCGACAAAGGCATCAAGCACCTGTATTGCCTGGGCCCGCTCTGCGCCGAAGCAGCCAGCCAGTATGGCGAACGGGCGCGGCATTTCAATGAGATCGAGCCTTTGCTGGCGGCATTGGCAAGCGAGCTGGCGGCGGGTGCGACCGTGCTGGTGAAAGGGTCACGGTTCATGAAGATGGAACGAGTGGTTGATTTTCTGACGGCTCAAGGTGGGGCCTAAGTAATGTTGTGGATATTGGCAGACTGGTTGGCGAAAACGACAGGCATCCGTGCTTTTTACGTTTTCGAATATCAAACCTTGCGGACCGTATTGGCCATGGCCACTGCGCTGGGCATTGCGTTGTGGCTGGGCCCGGCAGTCATCCGCAAACTGACCGAGATGAAGGTCGGCCAGGCGGTACGGACTGATGGCCCACAGACCCATCTGGTCAAAGCGGGCACGCCGACAATGGGCGGGGCATTGATCCTGTTGTCGATCGGCATCACCACGCTGCTTTGGTGCAAGCTGGACAACCGATATGTGTGGTTGACACTGATTGTCACCCTGGCAACCGGGGTGATCGGTTTTGTCGATGACTACAAAAAGGTGGTCTACAAGGACCCAAAAGGCTTGTCCGCCAAGGCCAAGATGTTCTGGCAATCGGTGATAGCGATCGGTGCGGGCATCTTCCTGGCTGGCACGGCCAGCTTGCCATCGAACACTGAATTCATCGTACCGTTTTTCAAGCACGTCGTTTATCCGTTCGGGCCGGTCGGCTTTGTGGTGTTGACCTACCTGGTCATCGTCGGCAGCTCGAATGCGGTCAACCTGACCGATGGCCTGGATGGCCTGGCGATCATGCCGACGGTGATGGTGTCTGCTGGTTTGGCGGTGTTTGCCTATGTCGCTGGTAATAAAGTGTTCTCTGGCTACCTCGGCCTGCCTTACATCGAGGGCGCGGGTGAGTTGGCGGTCTTCTGTGCCGCCATGGGGGGCGCGGGGCTGGGCTTCCTGTGGTTCAACGCCTATCCGGCGGAAGTATTCATGGGCGATGTCGGTGCACTGGCGCTGGGCGCAGCACTGGGCGTGATTGCGGTCGTGGTGCGGCAGGAGATCGTGCTGTTCATCATGGGTGGTGTGTTCGTGATGGAAGCCGTTTCCGTCATGTTGCAGGTGGCCTCGTTCAAGCTCACCGGCAAGCGGATCTTCCGGATGGCGCCCCTGCACCATCACTATGAGCTGAAAGGTTGGAAAGAAACCCAGGTGGTGGTGCGTTTCTGGATCATCACCATCGTATTGGTATTGATTGGTCTGGCGACCCTGAAACTGCGGTAAGAAAAGACAATGGGACTGTATACAGGTAAACACATCGTGGTGCTGGGCATGGGCGAGACAGGGATGTCAGTCGCCCGCTGGCTGACGCTACAAGGCGCCAAGGTGCGCGTGGCCGACAGCCGCGAGGTGCCCCCTAATCTGGATAAGCTGCGCAGCGATTTCCCATTGTCCGACATCCATACTGGCAAATTCGGCCCGCACACCTTCGACGGGTGCGAGCTTGCCGTGGCCAGCCCTGGTGTGCCCTTGGCCACCCCGGCACTGCAGGCCGCCATGGCTGCGGGGGTGGAGATCATTGGTGATATCGAGCTGTTCGCCCGTGCCATTGTCGGCTGGAAAAGCCGTGTCATCGCCATCACCGGCTCCAATGGCAAGACCACGGTCACCACGCTGGTGGGCGAGATGTGCAAGGCGGCGGGCCTGCGCACCGTGGTGGCGGGCAATATCGGACTAGCGGTGCTGGATGCCCTGACCGAATTGGATGGCGCACAGCCAGATGTATTCGTGCTGGAGTTGTCGAGTTTTCAGCTGGAGACGACATCATCGCTGAACCCGGTGGCCGCCACGGTGTTGAACGTGACGGAAGACCACATGGATCGCTATGCGGACATGGATGCCTATGCCGCAGCCAAAGCACGCATCTTTGCTGGCGAGGGCACCCAGGTTTTGAATCGTGAAGATGCCTATAGCCGCGCCATGGCAAGGGGTGGGCGTGTACAGGTCAGCTTTGGCCTGGATGCCGCTCCCGACGATGCGCACTTCGGCTTGCTTCGTCGCCATGATGAGCTTTGGCTGGCACAAGGCGATCAGGCGCTGTTGAGCGTGGCTGACATGCAGCTGACAGGTCTGCACAACGCCGCCAACGCCCTGGCTTGTCTGGCGCTGTGCCGAGCATTGGACCTACCCTGGGAGCCTTTGCTCGATACGCTGCGCACTTTCAAAGGTCTGCCGCATCGTGTCGAGTGGGTCGAGTCGGTGAATGGTGTAGGTTACATCGATGACTCCAAAGGCACCAATGTCGGAGCCACGGTCGCTGCGTTGAATGGTATGCAGCACAAGGTAGTGCTGATTGCAGGGGGGGATGGTAAGGGGCAGGACTTCAGCCCACTGCTGGAAGCAGCGCAACGGGCGTGCCGCGCTGTGGTGCTGATCGGGCGTGATGCCCGCCAGATCGAGACTGCGCTGAAGGGCGTGGCGATGCCAGTGCAGCATGCCGTCGATATGCACGCCGCCGTCCAGCAGGCTGCCGGGCTTGCCAAAGCGGGCGACGTGGTGCTGTTGTCACCGGCCTGTGCCAGCCTCGACATGTATCGTAACTATGCGCACCGGGCGGAGGTGTTCATTCAGGCTGTCAAGGCGTTGCCAGGGGCGCACGGATGAAGCTCTACACCGAGTTCCGCAAGCAAAAGGCCGATGCCACCTATGACCGCTTCGCGTTCTGGGTGACCTTGGGTTTGCTTGCCATCGGTCTGGTCATGGTGTACTCGGCATCGATTGCGTTTGCTGAAGGGGACAAGGACACTGGCTTTCGCTCCACCTATTTCCTGATGCGCCATGGCATCTTCCTGGCGGTATCGATCGGGGCGGGATTCCTGGCGTTTCAGGTGCCCATGCGCACGTGGCAGCAGTACGCACCCTATTTGTTTCTGATCGGCTCGGCCTTGCTGATTCTGGTGCTGGTACCGGGCATAGGCCGTGAAATCAACGGTTCACGGCGCTGGTTGGGCCTGTTGGTGATCAACCTGCAGCCCTCTGAGCTGATGAAATTCTTTGTGGTGTTGTATGCCGCAGATTACACAGTGCGCAAGGCCGCCTATATGCATAGCTTGGTCAAAGGGTTCTTCCCGATGTTCATGGTGATGCTGGTGACTGGGGGCTTGTTGCTGGCCGAGCCGGATTTCGGTGCATTTGCCGTGATCACCGCGATTGCCATGGCTGCCCTGTTTCTGGGTGGCTTCAGCTGGCGCCTGTTTGCGGGCCTGGTGGTGTTGCTGGTAATCGGTTTCGTGGCAATTGTGCTGATCTCGCCCTATCGCTATGCGCGGTTGGTCGGGTTCATGAACCCCTGGGCTGATCCCTATGGTAAAGGCTATCAGCTGTCGCACTCGCTGATTGCTTTTGGCCGGGGCGAGTGGACGGGCGTGGGCCTGGGTGGCAGTGTCGAGAAATTGTTCTATCTGCCCGAGGCGCATACCGACTTCCTGCTGGCGGTGATTGCTGAAGAGCTGGGGTTCGCGGGTGTCTGTATCGTGCTGGTGTTGTTCTGTGCGCTGGTGCTGCGCTGCTTCCAGATCGGTCTGCAGGCCAGCCGGCTGGATCGTGATTTCTCCGCATTGGTGGCCCAGCTGATCGGCGTGTGGCTGGGGACACAAGCATTCATCAACATGGGTGTGAACATGGGCTTGTTGCCAACCAAGGGCCTGACATTACCCCTGCTGAGCTTTGGCGGGTCGGGCATCATGGCCAACCTGGTCGCACTGGCCGTGTTGTTGCGCATAGATTGGGAGAACAGGCAGCTGATGAGAGGGTATTCAGTATGAGTGGGCGGACCATCCTGATCATGGCAGGGGGAACGGGTGGACATGTGTTCCCCGCCCTTGCCCTGGCTGATGCCATGAAGGCACATGGCTGGAAGGTGGTGTGGCTGGGCGGCGCAGAAGGCATGGAGACCAAGCTGGTACCGCAACATGGCTACCCAATTGAAACCTTGCGGATCGCCGGTCTGCGCGGCAAAGGCTTGGTGCGCAAACTGGTCATGCCGCTGATGTTGTTGCGTGCGTTTGCCCAAAGCATCGGCGTCATCCGCAAGCATCGTCCCGCTGTGGTGGCGGGGTTTGGTGGCTACCCGGCTTTCCCTGGGGGTATGATGGCGGCCTTGCTGGGTAAACCCTTACTGGTGCATGAGCAGAATTCAGTGGCGGGCTTGACCAACAAAGTCTTGTCTGGCGTGGCCGACGCCGTGCTGACCGCTTTCCCTGCCGCGTTCAAATCGAGTGGCAAGGTGCAGCTGGTCGGCAACCCGGTACGCGAGACCATTGCCAGGCTGCCCGCGCCGGCTGAGCGGTTTGCCGGGCGGCAAGGCCCGCTGAAGCTGCTGGTGGTGGGTGGCAGTCTCGGGGCGCAGGCATTGAACGAACATGTGCCCGCCGCGTTGGCGCTGATGCCAGAGGGCGAACGGCCCAAGGTGACTCATCAGGCCGGGGCCAAGCATATCGAAGCGTTGCGTGCCGCCTATGCCAAGGCGGGGGTGCAGGCCAATACCGTCCCTTTCATCGACGATATGGCTACGGCGTATGCCGAGGCCGATCTGGTGATCTGTCGGTCGGGAGCATTGACTGTGGCCGAGCTGGCGGTGGCAGGGGTGGCCAGCGTGCTGGTGCCGTTCCCACATGCCGTGGATGACCATCAGACTGGCAACGCCCGTTATCTGGCAGATAACGGTGCAGCGGTGTTGATGCCTCAGACAGAATTGAATCCGCAGAGTCTGGCTGCGTTATTGCAAACCATGAGTCGAGACAAACTGGGCGCGATGGCTGATGCCGCGCGCCGGCTCGCCAAGCCGGATGCCACCGAAGCCGTGGCCGCCGTGTGCATGAGCTTGGCGGGGGAGAAAGCGTGAAACACAAGGTCAAACACATCCATTTTGTCGGCATCGGTGGCGTGGGCATGAGCGGCATTGCCGAGGTGCTGCTCAATCTAGGCTTCAAGATCAGCGGTACCGATCTTGGTGAAAGCGCAACCACGCGCCGCCTGCAGGCTGCGGGCGCAACCGTGTTCAAGGGGCACGCTGCTGAGCACATGCATGGTGCCGACGTGGTGGTGACCTCCACCGCAGTCAAGGCTGACAACCCAGAAGTCTTGGCAGCACGCGAGGGCAAAATCCCAGTGGTGCCGCGCGCCATGATGCTGGCCGAGCTGATGCGCCTACGCCAGGGCATTGCCATTGCTGGCACGCATGGTAAGACCACCACCACCAGCTTGGTGGCGTCGATCCTGGGGGAGGCCGGGCTGGACCCGACCTATGTGATCGGCGGGCGGCTGGAGGCGGCTGGCACCAATGCCAAGCTGGGTCAAGGCGAGTTCATCGTGGCCGAAGCGGATGAATCCGATGCATCGTTCTTGTACCTGAACCCGGTGATGGCGGTGGTGACGAATATCGACGCCGATCATATGGACACCTATGAGCACGATTTCAACAAGCTCAAGCAGGCGTTTGTCGATTTCATCCAGCACCTGCCGTTCTATGGCCGGGCGGTGCTGTGTGTGGATGACGAACATGTACGCGCCATCATTCCGTCGATCAGCAAGCCCATCACCACCTATGGCTTGAGCGAGGCTGCAGAGGTACGGGCGACCGATGTGCGGGCGGTGGGCGAACAGATGCATTTCACGGTCAGTTGGCGGAACGGCAAAGTGCATAGCATGCCGATCGAGTTGAATCTGGCTGGCCTGCACAATGTCCGCAACGCCCTGGCAGCCATCACCATCGGCCTGGAGGCAGGGGCAGAGTCCGAGGCGATTCAGAAAGCCTTGAAAGCCTTTAGCGGAGTGGGCCGTCGTTTTGAGCGCTATGGCGAGATCGACTTGCCGGGTGGTGGCAGCTTCACGCTGATCGATGACTATGGCCATCACCCTGTCGAGATGGACGCCACACTGAGCGCGGTGCGTGGCGCCTATCCGGGGCGTCGGCTGGTGCTGGCTTTCCAGCCGCACCGCTACACCCGGACGCGCGACTGCTTTGAGGACTTTGTCAAAGTGCTGTCAACCACCGACACCTTGCTGCTGACCGAGGTATACGCCGCTGGCGAGGCCCCTGTCGTGGCAGCGGATGGTCGGGCCTTGGCCCGGGCGGTGCGGGTGGCGGGCAAGGTGGAGCCGCTGTTTGTAGAGGATATCAACGAGCTGCCCAGGGCCGTCATGGAATTCGCCAAGGCCGGTGATGTGGTGGTCACCATGGGGGCAGGGTCGATCGGGGCCGTGCCCGGCAAGATCCAGCGCGGCGAACGTTGAGTACGATATGCGAGGCCGCCAACTAGCCCATGCGCCGACTGCGGGACAAGTCTCGTGGCGAGCAGGTGGGGCGGTCAAGCGGGCTGTCTGGCCGGCGGATCTGACCGATCTGCAGACATGGCTGGCAGATTTGCCTGCCGATGAAAAGGTGGTGTTCATCGGGGCAGGCACCAGCCTGCTGGTGCGAGATGGCGGTTTTGATGGCAATGTGGTGTTTACCCAGCCTGGGTTGATGGCGATTCAGGCCGCGTCGCCAGATGACAACTGTCCAGGTGTGTATGCCGAGGCGGGTGCCAGTGCATCCAAGCTGGCTGAATGGGCGGCCCAGCAAGGCCTGACCGGGCTGGAGTTTCTGGCGGGCATTCCAGGCACAGTGGGTGGTGCGCTAGTGGGGAATGCAGGTTGTTTCAGCTCGGAGACCTGGGATGGAGTCGTGGCGGTGCAGACTATCGATCGACAAGGGCGTCTGCAGCGCCGACCGGCCAGCGACTACCGTGTTGGATACCGGCAGGTGAGCCGCTATCAGGCGGGTGAGCCGGAATGGTTTGTCGGTGCGTGGTTTACGTTGCGACCAACTCAGCAACGCGAGGCCACTCAGACTGTGGCGGATCTACTGGCGCAACGGGCCAGGCAGCAGCCCCTGGACCAGCCCAATGCAGGGCGGGTGTTCAGAAACCCGCCAGGCATGGTGGCGAGTGAGTTGTTGAAACAGATGGGGTTCGCCGGCAAACGCCGGGGAGAAGCAAGTTTTTCAAGGCAGCACCCGAATTTCATTGTGAATCGGGGGGGCGCCAGCGCAGCGGACATCGAATCACTGATCATCGATGCCCAACAGCTGGCAAAAGCACAGTTTGGCATCGAGCTGGTGGTGGAAGCCACCATCATCGGTGACTGGTAGAAAAGGTTGAGCGCGATGGATGTAAAGCAATTTGGCAAGGTGGCGGTGATCATGGGTGGTACCTCGTCTGAGCGCGAGGTATCGCTGATGAGTGGTGGGGGCGTGCTGACAGCGCTTCAATCAAAAGGGGTGGATGCTCATTGCTTCGACCCAGCCGAAAAACCCCTGTCCGCGCTGAAGAGCGAGGGTTTCGACCGGGTGTTCCTGATCCTGCACGGCCCATTCGGTGAAGATGGCACCATCCAGGGTGCGCTGGAGGTGATGGGCATTCCCTACACCGGCAGCGGCGTGATGGCATCGGCGCTGGCCATGGATAAATTGCGCACCAAGCTGATCTGGAAAGGGCTGGGCCTGCCGATTCCTCAATTCGTGGTGTTGACCGAGCAGAGTGACTTCGACGCTGTTGAACGTGAGCTGGGCCTGCCCTTGTTCGTCAAGCCATCCACTGAGGGCTCCAGTATCGGTATCACCAAGGTCAAGACCCCCGGTGGGCTGCGCGCCGCGTATGAAGAGGCGCGCAAGTACGATGAAATGGTGCTGGCTGAGGTCTTTATCGGTGGTGGCGAATACACTGTCGGCATGTTGGATGATGAGGTCTTGCCCAGCGTCAAGATCGAGCCCGCAACGGAATTCTACGATTATCAAGCCAAGTATTTCCGCGATGACACGGTATATCGCTGTCCGAGCGGTCTGTCCGCTGAGCAGGAAGCCGAAATGGCTGCTTGTGCAAAGCAGGCATTCTGGGCCTTGGGTTGCCGTAGCTGGGGACGGGTCGATTTCCTGATGGATGAGATGGGCAAATTCTGTCTGTTGGAAGTGAATACTGCTCCTGGCATGACCAGCCATAGCCTGATCCCGATAGCGGCCAGGGCACGTGGCATGAGTTATGAGGATCTGGTGCTGCGGGTGCTGGCGACAGCGCGCGTGGGCGGCTGACAGGTAGATGTGGACGGGAGAGCGCTAGCGTGAGGAACGGGGTGGCATATGTGGGATAAACCGCAACTGCTGATGTGGCTGGCCAATCTGCTATATGCCTTGGCTGCGCTCCTGTTTCTGTATGCATTGCTGTTCGTGTTGATCAATCTGCCGGTATTTCCGGTGCGGCAGATCCAGGTCAGTGGTGATCTGCACCACATCACCCGCGAGCAGGTGCAGTACATCGTGCGGCATGAGTTGAAGGGCACCTTTTTCACCCTGAATCTCGACCGTACCCGCAAGGCGTTCGAAAAGCTGCCGTGGGCACGCAATGTGAGCATCCGCCGCCGCTGGCCGGATCGGCTGGAGATCGTGCTGGAAGAGCATCAGGCGTTGGCGCGCTGGGGGACGACTGCACTGGTGAACACCTATGGCGAGTTGTTCGATGCGGCCAGCAATGACACCCTGCCGGTGCTGGACGGCCCACAGGGCGCCTCAGCAGAGGTATCGAGAGGATATCTGGAAATACGTGACATGCTGGCGCCGATCGACCGTCGACCCATGTCCATCTCCTTGTCGGCTCGCCGGGCGTGGAGCATCAAATTGGATGACGGCACGCTGGTGGAAGTGGGCCGTGAGAATGTAAAAGCACGGCTGGGCAAGTTTGTAGCGGCTTACCCGCGCACCCTGGCTGTGTTGAACCGCGATATCGAATATGTCGATCTGCGGTATCCGAATGGATTTGCTGTACGCGTGCCTGATTTCAAACCGGGGCCCGTCAAGAAGCCTGGCGTACCAGCCCGACCCAGCCCGGTGGCTGGTCAGAAAAAGGCCGCTTGAGCATGAACAATTCTGAAAAGTATCTGGGAGCGTTTTGCCCGTGAACATGGTGAAAGAGAACAAGAACCTGCTGGTGGGCCTCGATATCGGCACCTCCAAGATCGTTGCCATCGTGGCCGATGTGCAGGCTGATGGCCGGATTGAAATCGTTGGCATGGGCCAGGCACCGTCACGTGGGTTGAAAAAAGGTGTCGTGGTCAATATCGAATCCACGGTCACGGCCATCCAGCGTGCGCTGGAGGAGGCCGAGCTGATGGCGGACTGCAAGATCCGTGAAGTGTTCACCGGGATTGCCGGCAGCCATATCCGTAGCTTCAACTCGCACGGCATGGTGGCGATCAAGGATAAAGAGGTCAGCCAGGCCGATGTGGATCGGGTCATTGAGACCGCTCGTGCGGTGAACATCCCGACTGACCAACAGATCCTGCATATCCTGCCGCAGGAATTCATCATCGACGGACAAGAAGATGTCAAGGAGCCCTTGGGCATGGCTGGTGTGCGGCTGGAGACCAAGGTGCATATTGTCACCGGTGCGGTGTCGGCGGCTCAGAACATCATGAAGTGCGTGCGCCGCTGTGGCCTGGAGGTCGCAGACCTGATTCTGCAGCCACTGGCCAGCGCACAAGCCATTTTGTCGGAAGACGAAAAAGACCTTGGGGTCTGTCTGGTGGATATCGGCGGCGGCACCACTGATATCGCAGTGTTCACAGGTGGCTCGATCCGTCACACCGCAGTGATTCCGATCGCGGGAGATCAGATCACCAACGACATCGCCATGGCACTACGGACACCGACCAAAGAGGCCGAAGACCTGAAAGTGGCGCACGGTTGTGCCCTGCGCCAGTTGGCCGACCCGAATCAAATGATCGAAGTGCCGGGCGTAGGCGAGCGGGGTACTCGCCAGATGTCACGCCAGACGCTGGCAGAAGTAATCGAACCGCGTGTCGAAGAGCTGTATTCGCTGATCCAGGCCGAGCTGCGGCGCTCGGGCTTTGAAGACCTGTTGTCCTCGGGCGTGGTGATCACTGGGGGCTCGGCACAGATGCTGGGCATGGTCGAGCTGGGTGAGGAAGTCTTCCATATGCCGGTACGCCTGGGCGTGCCGCAGTATGTCGGCGGACTCTCGGAAGTGGTGCGCAATCCGCGCTTTTCCACCGGGGTCGGTCTACTGCTGATGGGAAAAGAACAATATTTGCGTCATCAGACGTCACGCCTTTCCGGCACGGGCTTTGGCGCCGTGTTCGAGCGGATGAAGGCGTGGATACAAGGGAATTTCTGAATTTGGTATTGGTATTTTGTTTATTGGTTTCTAAGGTGCCATTTGCGTCAGTAGGTGGCAAATTGGATTAACACAGGAGAGGCACAAAAATGTTCGAGATTGTTCAAGAGATCGCGCCAGTCGCCGTCATCAAGGTGATTGGCGTTGGGGGCTGCGGCGGCAACGCAGTCGATCACATGATCAATGCCGGTGTCAGCGGGGTGGAATTCGTCGCCTGCAACACCGACCTGCAAGCCCTCAAGCGTAGCAATGCGCCCATCCAGCTTCAGCTGGGTGCAAGCCTGACACGCGGCCTGGGCGCAGGGGCCAACCCCGACGTTGGTCGTGATGCCGCACTCGAAGACCGTGAGCGGATTGCGGATTCGATGCGGGGTGCCGACATGCTGTTCATCACCGCAGGCATGGGTGGGGGCACAGGTACCGGTGCCGCGCCTGTCGTGGCACAGGTAGCAAAGGAGATGGGGATTCTGACCGTTGCCGTGGTCACCAAGCCCTTTCAGTTCGAGGGCAAACGCCTGAAGTCCGCCCAGGCTGGCATCGAGGAGTTGTCCAAGTACGTTGATTCGCTGATCGTGATTCCCAACGAAAAGCTGATGGAAGTGCTGGGGGACGACGTATCGATGAAAGATGCGTTCAAAGCAGCCGATGATGTCCTGCGCGGTGCGGTAGGTGGGATTGCCGAGATCATCAACGTGCCCGGCCTGATCAACGCAGACTTCGCGGATGTACGCACCGTGATGAGCCAGATGGGTATGGCCATGATGGGCTCAGCCTACGCGGCTGGCGTTGATCGTGCCCGCATCGCCGCCGAACAGGCCGTGGCCAGTCCGTTGCTGGAAAACTACAACCTGACCGGCGCCCGTGCAGTCATCGTCAACGTCACCGCCGACAGCTCGCTGAAGATGCGCGAAGTCAATGAAGTGATGGAAACCATCCGTGCTTACTGCACCGATGAGACGGAAATCATCTTCGGTGCGGTATTTGATGAAGAAGCGGGTGAGCAGCTGCGTGTGACCCTGGTTGCAACCGGCATCGGTGGCCAGAGCGCAACTCAATCGCGTAATCAACCCAAGTTGCAGGTGTTGAAGGCAACTGGCACGGACAGCGCAGGGGGGTCTGAATGGGATCATTACGACACCCCAGCGGCTTTCCGTCGTAATCGTGGCGAGCGGGGCTCCATGGGCTTCAATGCCTCTGCCTCAGCGGAGGCAGCCCGTGCTGCCCCGAACCTGGAAATGCTGGATATCCCGGCCTTCCTGCGTAAACAGGCCGACTGACTGTAAGCCTGTTCTAGCCTCTCCAAATTGACCCCTGCCGGCATTCCGGCTGGCAGGGCGTTTTTCCCTCCGCGCATCGGCGTGTTTCTTGGTTTCGGCTACGATTCCGGCCAATCCTGTTGGCCCGCAGAATTGCCGTTGACTGTGCGCCATGCTGCTGAAGGAACCTGTTGCCATCCCCTATTGTGTCGCCAGCTCACCGCGTGCTTTACTGTTCTTTTACATAAAACACGTTGTTATGGTTATCGAACTGCGTAACCATAGCCGTCTTGCTCTGCACCGGACATACGGCAGAGTTGTTTTTCATGCAAGTGATTGTTTAAAAGGTGATTGGATGACCCGATTCATTTCAAAGCCGTTGCAGATGGTTTTTCTGTGTCTGAGTCTGTGCGGCATGCTACCCGCCTGGGCCGATGATGCCGAGAACATCATGCTGGCAACTTCTCAACGGATGCTGGCCGAGCGCATGGCCAAGGCATGGATTCTCCAGGGGCTGGGTGTCAAGGTCACTGACCCGGCCAAGCAGTTGGAAAGCGCAATGGCGCAATTTGATAGCCAGCTGAACACTCTCAAGGCACTGGAAGATCCCGAGCTGAAAGACACCTATGGCACGCTGGCCCAGGTCTGGGGCGATTTCCGCCTCTACTTTACCGGCGCACCCAAGATGGCCACCAGCAAGGACTTTACCGATAGCCACGAAGAGTTGGTCTATCTCAGCCAAAAGGGAAGTGAGCTGCTGCAGCAGAAGTCGAAAGTGCCGATGGCCAAGCTGGTTGGTCTGGCAGAAGACATCAGCACGGTTTCACAACGGATCGCCAAACTGTATCTGCTGCAAAGCTGGGGGGTGCAGCAGCCATATCTGGCCAAGGATCTGGCCGCTGCCCGTGCCGAGATCACCCAGTTGTTGGCTAAATTGAAGGCGGCGCCGGAAAACAACACTTCGACCCGTAATCAGATCGCGCTGGTCGAGACGCAATGGTTGTTTTTTGATCAGGCGTTGACGGCGCTGAATGCCAAGCGGACAGATACCACCTTGATTACCAATGTGGCCACCACCAGCGAGCGGATTCAACAAGTATCGGCAGATCTTGCCAAGCAGTACCAGCGCTTGGCAAAGCGCTGAAACGGTGCGTCAGGCTGGCACACGGGTAAGTTTGCTCATCGATAGGCCAGAATCTCAACCGGGTCGCCCAGGCTTAGCGTGCCTGTATTCCTGGCGACCAGATTCTGGCCGAATGTGACCCCATCGGGCGTCATACGATAGCGGTTCAGTGTTTTCAGTGGCTCATGGTCGGCTGACAGTATGCCTTGGTCGGGGTCAACAGTGGTGAAGCTGCAGCGTACACAGGGCTTGATCAACTCGAATTCGACCTCACCGATGCGGATGCGTTGCCATTGGTCTTCTGCAAATGCCTCGCAGCCATCAATCACCAGATTTGGCCTGAATTGGCGAATCGAAACTGGTTGGCTCAGCCTACTGTTCAGATCCTGCAATGAGCCTTCACCGATCAGTAGGTAGGGGTAGCCATCGGCAAATGAAAAGCGGATGCTGGGGTCGATGCGCAACCGACGGTTCGACTGCTCACCAATATAAAGCAGTCGTGCATCAGCGCCCAGACAGAAGCTGAACCAGTCATCTGCCTCACTGTCCCCCCAATAGGCATCGAAGTCGTATTTCCAGACCGAGGTCGGACGCGCCATCTGGTAACGGTCTTGGTGGATCTCCAATGGCTCCATATCCGGTGCATTCACCTGGATGCCGGTCGCGGTGGGGGTGACGCGGATTTGAACCATGCGGGGCCATTTCCGGCCAGTCATGAGTTCGCCGTTTTCATCAGTCAGCATCCATTCTCTGTCAAATGCCAAGCCGCGCTCGGTCGCCTTGGCGGTTTCCAATGCATTGCCACTACAGGACTTGATTGGATAGTGGAAGAGTTGTGAGAGATGCATAAAGGCTCCGCCGGGTGGTCTAAAATACCGTTGTCAGTCGCATAACCTTATCAGGCAAGGGTTTCAGGTGCAATCGGGCTTGGCGCCCGTATGGGTTGCCCAAGTGGCGAAGTGCAGCTGGTTTGCTATGCTCCAGATAACAAAGTCGCCAACGAATCAACTGTATGGCGAGGTCGATGTCGCCCAGGTCTGGGGCGCCTGACGGCGCGTGCCACGCGCTCTTTCACCCAACTGATAATCAGGAAAGGTTCGGTACATCATGATTCATGTGACACATGACGATTGGGGGGATGATCCGAGTGCGAGTGGCATGGGCGAGATGATCCGCCTGCTGGAGAGCATGTTGAATGGCATGGAGCTGGATTTGGTGCTGGATGGTATTGTCAGCTTGGCTGAGCGGCAGGCCAAAGGTGCACGCTGCTTGATCTCGCTGGCTGACACCCCTGCGCGCCGCCTGCGATTGAGCAGTTCGCCACATGTACCGTTGGAGCTGATCCTGGAGCTGGAGGATCTGCCTTTTGGCGAGGAGGGCGGTGGGTTTGGCCTAGTAGCCGAGCGGGGCCAGGTAGTGGCGGCCAGCGATGTGGAACATGACCACAGCTGGCGTGCAGTGTCTGACACTCTGCTGGCGGCGGGCATCCATAGCGTACTGGCGTATCCAGTGCTGGGCCAGGGGAAGGAAGTGGTGGCGGTAGTGTCCTTGCTGTTCAAGGACAAACATGTCAGCCGGTCAAATGAACAGATATTGCTGCGGCGGGTGGCGCGGCTGGTTCATCTGGCCATCCGGTCCGATCATAAATTCCGGCATCTACAGGAAAGCGAACAGCTGTATCGTACCGTGGTCGAGTCGCTGGCCGTGCCCGCTTTCATTCTGCGGGGGGATCGTTTCTGCTATGTCAATCCAGCAATGGAAACATTGGTTGGTTACACTGCAACCGAAATGCAGGATCATGTGGCCTGGGAGTGGATCGAAAGCGCTGATCGTCAGCAGGCCCGAGCTGATCTGATTGGTGTGCAACGGGGTGAGGTGAATCAGGTTCACCACGCCTACCGGTTCCACACCAAGCAAGGCGAAGATGTCTCAGTCGATCTGCAGATCCGCCCGGTGCGTTTTCATAATGCGCCAGCTGCATTGGCGATCGGTACCGTGTAATTTCCTGGTTTGCCCTGTCGGGCTGATCCGGTGTCGGCCATGTAACTTGGTCTGCCGGGTCTGGCGAGCAGTTGCAGGGTAAGACCACGCAGCACACTTTGGCGGGCCTGGGCTCGCCTTTTGTTATGGATTCATAGGACACACGCCACCGATGTCGAGGTGGCAGGCAAGGAGCGCATCGTTGGCAACGGTCTTGATCATTGGCGGAAGTGGTTTTCTGGGGCATCTGGTGGCGGCTGCGTTGGTCAAACAGGGCCATTCAGTCATCGTGCCGACACGGCGATATCAGCAGCAGAAAGGCAACCTGCTGGTGCTGCCCAATCTGTCGTTGCTCGAAGCTGATGTCAATGATCCCTCACAGCTCAGGCTGCTGGTGCAGGCGAGTGACGTGATCATCAACTTGGTGGGAATTTTGCAGGGGGATGAAGCCGCCTTTCAGCGTGCGCATGTCGATCTGCCCTCCCAGCTGGTCACTGCCATGCAGCAGGCAGGTAAGCGGCGCTTGATCCATATCAGCGCGGTCGGAGCGGATGAGCAGGCTCCGAGTCGTTATCTGCGATCGAAAGGCCGAGGGGAGCAGGTTGTCAGACAATCCGGGCTGGATTACACCATTTTGCGGCCCTCGGTCATTTTTGGTGAAGGGGATCGCTTTTTGACCATGTTCGCCAAATTGCAAAGTCTCTTTCCAGTCATGCCACTGGCCTGTCCGCACGCCCGCTTTCAGCCGATCTGGGTGATGGACGTGGTTCAGGCCATATGCCGCTGTCTTGATCTGCCTGCCACGTTCAATCAGACCCTGGCATTGGGTGGGCCCAGGCAATACACCTTGCGCGAGCTGGTGGCCTATGTGGGACAGCTCACCGGCCACCGCCGCCCGATCCTTGGGCTGACAGGGGCACTGGCCACCGTGCAGGCGTGGATGTTGGAGAAAGCGCCAGGGCAGCTGATGTCACGTGACAATCTGGCCTCCATGAGTGTGCCCAATGTGGTCGAGGGCCCATTTCCATCTGTATTGGGCTTTGTACCCACCGCGCTGGAAGCCATTGCGCCGTTTTACCTGTCGAATGCTGCACCCAGGCAGCGCTTCGATCGTTTCCGCGCCAATCATGCAAACTCGGATAACTGACAGGTGCTTGACGAGATGCGCTACACCCAGATCGGTCAGGCTTCAATCCACCCCATACATCGGTTGAGTTGTCACTGTGGTGGTGTCGTCATCGAGCTTCATTTGCCGAATGGGGTCGAAAACCCCAGGCGTTGCAACTGCTCGATCTGCAGGCGGAGGGGGGCGATCTGCTCGTCAGTACCCCTGGCGGACCTGAAGATCCTCCAAGGGCAGGCGTTGCTGACGCTGTATCAGTTCAACACCCGTACCGCCAAGCACTATTTCTGTAAGGTGTGTGGAATCTATACCCACCATCAACGGCGCTCTGATCCCGGTGTCTACGCCTACAATGTGGGCTGCCTGGAGGGGGTCAACCCATTCGAGTTGGGTGAGGTACCTATCTCAGATGGCGTCCATCACGTTTCTGACCGTCTCTGAGCGAGCCGCTGAGTAGCAGATCACGGTGTGCGTCACCCCTAATCAGGTAGGAAAGTGGATGGCCCTTGCGATCTGCGACGCACAGTCATGCTTGCCTGACCCGCCACCATGACCCGAGCTGTATACCCACCGCTTTGTTTTTGGCAGTAGCAGCGGCATAATCCGCGGATAATGACAATCACTGAAATGTATCCGCCATGTTCAAGCTCGTCATCGGCAACAAGAACTATTCATCCTGGTCATTGCGCCCATGGTTCTTGCTGAAGCATGCCGATATCCCCTTTGAGGAAATCCTCATCCCGCTGTACGAAATCGATTGGCGCAAGCACATCCTCAAATATTCACCGACAGGCAAAGTCCCCTGTCTGATCGATGGCAAGGCTGTGGTCTGGGAATCCATCGCAATCTGTGAGTATGTGGCTGAACTGTTCCCAGGCTGTTATCTGCTGCCGAAAGACCCCGTTGTGCGGGCAGAGGTGCGCTCTGTCAGTGCGGAGATGCATGCCGGCTTCTTCAATATGCGCAAGACCATGCCGATGAACGTGCGCAAGCGTTTCCCCGGCCATGGCCGTACGCCTGAGACCAATGCCGACATCCGTCGCATCACCGAGGTGTGGAACAGCTGCCGCGAGCGCTTTGGTGACCGGGGGCCATTTTTGTTTGGGGAATTCACCATGGCAGACGCGATGTTTGCACCGGTCTGTACACGCTTCCTGACCTATGGTGTCGAGCTGCCAGAGCCTGCCCGCGCCTATATGCAATACATGCTTAATACACCCGCGATGAAGGAGTGGTACGCTGCTGCTTTGACCGAGCCGCAAATCATTGCGCATAGCGAGGTCGATGACGAGCCTGGGATGGTCTGATGCTGCAATCTGCTTTGCTGGCGTGGTTACACTATGTGGGGTTTGCGGGCATGCTCGCTTGTCTGGTGTTGGAGCATCGCCTGTTCCAGCCGACCATGTCAGCCAATCAGCTCAAGGCGCTGGGGCGGATCGACCTGCTGTATGGGGGGCTGGCTGGGGCGCAGATTGCGACAGGTGTGTTCCGCCTGTGGTTGGAGAAGGGTGTGGCCTACTATCTGCACAACGGCTTGTTCCACGCCAAACTGATGCTGTTTGTCATGGTTGGGCTGGCGTCCCTCTATCCGACCATCCATTTCATCCGGCTCAACCGTGGCGCGCAGGGCGAAACGGTCATGGTGCCGCAAGATCTGGTGCGGAAGATCATGATGGTGATCCGTCTGGAGTTATTCCTCATGTTGCTGATCCCGCTTTTCGCAACCATGATGGCTCGTGGCATGGGGATCGGTGCGCATTGAGATGGCCCTGCGTGATACTTGGCAATGATTGAGTTGGATGTCCAGAGCAATGCAGATTTATATCGTTGGTGGGGCGGTTCGAGATCAACTATTGGGCCTGCCCGTGAAGGACCGGGACTATGTGGTTGTGGGGGCCGCACCTGGGCAATTGTTGGCGCAGGGTTTCAAGCCGGTGGGGAAGGATTTCCCGGTCTTTCTGCACCCTGACACCCACGAAGAATATGCACTTGCCCGTACGGAACGTAAAACTGCGCCTGGCTATACTGGCTTTGCATTTCACGCAGCGCCCGATGTCACGTTGGAGCAAGACCTGGCCAGGCGGGACCTGACCATCAACGCGATTGCCATGGATGACCAGGGGCAATTGATCGACCCCTTCCATGGCATGGATGACCTCAAGGCTGGGGTATTGCGGCATGTATCACCGGCATTCATCGAAGACCCTGTCCGCATTCTGCGCTTGGCGCGATTTGCAGCCCGTTTCGGCTTTATGGTGGCAGAGGAGACGATGCAACTGATGCGCCAGATGGTTGAACAGGGTGAGGTGGATGCCCTGGTGCCCGAGCGAGTCTGGCAGGAGTTGGCCAAAGGCTTGATGGAGGCCACGCCGTCGCGGATGTTCCTGACCTTGCGCACCTGCGGTGCGCTGACGCGGATTTTGCCAGCGCTGGATCGCCTGTTTGGTGTGCCCCAGCCTGCTGTTCACCACCCCGAAATCGACACCGGCGACCATGTGATGCGTGTGGTGGACTACGCTGCTTCGGCTGGCATGCCGCTCTCGGTGCGTTTTGCTGCGCTGATGCATGATTTGGGCAAGGGCACGACTGACCCGGCTTTGTGGCCGAGCCACCACGATCACGAAGCAAGAGGTGCCGCGCTGGTGGAGGCCGTGTGTGCGAGATTGCGTGTGCCCAACGATTGCCGCGATCTGGCCCGGCTGGTGGCTGCCCACCATGGTAATGTGCATCGGGCGCAAGTGTTGCGGGCAGGCACCATTCTGAAGCTGTTGCAAGCCTGTGACGCATTCCGCAAACCAACCCGCTTTCACGACCTGTTGCAGGCGTGCGTGGCGGATGCCAGAGGGCGCCTGGGATTTGAAGACAGCCCTTATCCACAACAGGCCAGACTGACACTGGCGCTTGAAGCCGCCGCCGCCGTGGATGCGGGCCATATCGCACAATCCTGTGAAGATAAGGCCACCATTCCCACCCGGGTTGCACAAGCCCGAGTGGAGGCCATCCGCCGCGCTTTGAATGAGCCGCAGGACTGAGCTGCCAGGCCGCGAGCAGTCGCTGATGGCTCTGGATAAGGTGGGTAAACAGCTTGCCAGGGCCACTGCAAACAGTTGATTTGCCTATACCGCGTTTACCCCGCGCCAGAAAAGCGCGTAAAATGCGTCTATTTCCATCGTCACGCGGTCACTCACCTCCCTTCGAATGAATACCTTTCTCGACGTGGCATTTACGCCCATCGATAACGCCCGCTTGTCCAACCTGTGCGGTGCGCTCGACGAAAACCTCAAACAGATCGAAACTGCGCTGAATGTCAGCATTGCCCGTCGTGGTGAGCAGTTCCGTGTCAATGGCAACAAACAACAGGCTGAGCATGCCGCTTCGTTGCTGCGTAAATTCTATGACAAGGCCGAACGCCACCTAGACATTGAAGATATTCAACTGGGCCTGGTTGAGCACGCCAGCGATGTGTCGCCCGGCCCAATGGACGAAGGCGTACCGGTGCTGATGACACGCCGCCCCGACTTACGCGGTCGCACACCACGGCAGATCGAGTATCTGCGTCAGATCCAGTCGCATGACATTACCTTTGGCATCGGCCCAGCAGGCACGGGCAAGACCTATCTGGCGGTAGCATCGGCAGTGGATGCGCTGGAGCGCGATCTGGTCAAGCGTATCGTGTTGGTGCGCCCTGCCGTCGAGGCGGGTGAAAAGCTGGGCTTTCTGCCCGGTGATCTGGCCCAGAAAGTGGACCCTTACCTCAGGCCACTCTATGACGCGTTGTATGATTTGATGGGTTTTGACAAAGTCACCCGGCTGTTTGAAAAAACGACCATCGAGATAGCGCCATTGGCCTATATGCGTGGCCGGACGCTCAACCACAGCTTTATCATTCTGGACGAGGCGCAGAACACCACGCCCGAGCAGATGAAAATGTTTCTGACCCGTATCGGCTTTGGCACCAAGGCCGTGATCACAGGCGATGTCACACAGATCGACTTGGCCAGGAATCAGAAATCCGGCTTGGTCGAGGCACAAAAAGTGCTTGCAGATGTCCGAGGGATTGCTTTCCAGTTCTTCCGTTCCGATGATGTTGTCCGTCATCCTCTGGTGCAGAAGATCATCGATGCATACGATAAACATACCAAGACCCTGACGGCACTCAGTAAAACGGACACGGCACATGATGAATAAACCAATCATGTGGGTGGCCCTGGCCGCCGCCGGGCTGATCGGATCAGCCCAGGCTGCACTGGATCCCGACAGTGCGCACGAAGTGGAGGACTTGCTGAAGCGGATGGGCCAATCGGGTTGCACATTTGTCCACAATGGCGATGCGCATACTGCCAAGGAAGCGGTTGCACACCTGCGTCTCAAGTTGGAAAAGGCGGGCCATAGGCTACGGACAACAGAGGATTTCATCGATCAGCTGGCCAGCAAAAGCAACTTGACCGGCAGGCCGTATTTACTGCGGTGCGTCGGCCTACCCGAGATGCAGTCTGCGCGGTGGTTGAGAGCCGAGCTGAAATGGATGCGCCACAGGAGTGCCGCAGAATGACCACACCTCAGTTGAGTCTGTCAGTGCAGTATGCGCTGAAGCTCGCGGATCTGCCCAATCGCCACCAGTTCCGGCGCTGGGTCAAGGCTGCTTTACAAGGCGATGCCGAAGTGACCTTGCGGGTCGTGGATGCCGAGGAGGGGCAGAGTCTTAATCGTGAATACCGTGATAAAGACTATGCGACTAATGTGTTGACCTTCGTGTTCGATGACATGCCAGAAGGTGTGGACCTACCGTTGATGGGCGATATTGTGTTGTGCGACCCGGTTGTCCGGCGCGAAGCACAAGAGCAGGGCAAGACCCTAGAGGCGCATTACGCGCACTTGGTGGTGCATGGCATCTTGCACATGCAGGGCTACGACCATGAAACCGATGCAGAAGCAGAAGAGATGGAAGCATTGGAAACACGGATTGTCACTAAACTGGGTTACGATAACCCTTATCAAATCAAAAAGGATCAATAAGTTAAATGGACGAGCCCTCGAAACCGAGATGGCTTGAACGGCTCACCTCGCTTCTATCGCGAGAGCCGGAAGACCGCGAGCAATTACTGGATCTGTTGCACGGCGCATTTGAACGCGACCTGATGGATGCCGATGCATTGTCGATGATCGAAGGTGTCCTGCAGGTTTCAGATATCCAAGTACGGGATATCATGATTCCGCGTAGTCAGATGGATGTGATTGACATCAGCGACCCGCCCGAAAAATTCATTCCTTTTGTCATCGAAACGGCGCATTCCCGCTTCCCAGTCATCGACAAGGACAAAGATAACGTCATCGGTATCCTGCTGGCGAAAGACCTGTTGCGGTACTACGCCGGGGGGGACTTCAATGTGCGCGACGAGTTGCGCCAAGCGATCTTCATTCCTGAATCGAAACGACTGAATGTCCTGCTGCGCGATTTCCGTACCAGCCGTAATCACATCGCGATTGTGGTGGATGAATATGGTGGGGTGTCGGGCTTGGTCACGATTGAAGACGTGATGGAGCAGATCGTCGGTGATATCGAAGACGAATACGACTACGATGAGCCTGACGACAACATCATGCAAGATCGCGATGGCAGCTTCCGTGTCAAAGCTACGACCTTGCTCGAAGATTTCAATGATGTGATCAAGGCGCGGCTTGACGATGATGATTGCGACACCATCGGCGGGATGGTCGTCAAACAATTTGGTCACTTGCCCAAGCGGGGTGAAACCATCGAATTCGGTGGCTTCCGCTTTGAGGTTCTACGCGCCGATAGCAGGCGGGTTCACAGCTTATTGGTCAACCGCGCAAGCGAAACCTGATTTTTCTATGCCAAGACAACTTCCTTCCAAACTGCGGCTCGCCATGGCCGGGGCCGCAGGGCTGGTGTGTGTATTCGGCTTCGCACCGTTTTATCTATTCCCCCTACCCGTCATCAGTTACCTGGTATTGGCTGCCATGTTGGCTGCCGCGCCAGACGCGAAGCGGGCATTGGCAACCGGTTATTGCTTTGGGCTGGGCTACTTCCTGGGTGGGGTCAGCTGGGTGTTTGTCAGTCTCCACGTGTATGGCGGCATGCCGTTCTGGATGGCAGGGCTGGCCACTCTTGGGTTCTGTGCTTTCCTGGCGCTGTACCCGGCTTTCGCCTGTTGGGCGGGTTGGCGTCTGGGTGGTCAATCCCCGCATGCACGGTATTGGCTGATGGCGATCGGCTTGGCTGCCATGGAGTGGGTAAGAGGATGGCTGTTCACGGGCTTCCCATGGTTCAACCCAGGCTATTCCCAAGCGCCCTACAGTCCGTTGGGGGGCTATGCGCCTTTGCTGGGGGTGTATGGCATCGCATTGCTGGTGATTTTGACGGGCTTTGCCTTGTCGTCCATGCTGGCCAAGCGTGCCGGTGTCCAGCGTCGAGCTATATTGGCAGTGCTGGTCGTCACGGTGTGGGGAGTGGGGGCAGCACTGAATCACATCGAATGGACACAGCCGCTCGGTGAGCCAACCAAGGTGGCTCTGATTCAGGGCAATATCGAGCAGGACCGTAAGTTTCTGGAATCCGAGCTGGTCGGTACCTTCATACTCTATCGTGACCGCATGCTGGCTTCCAATGCCAAGCTGATCGTGATGCCGGAAACCGCCTTGCCGATCTTCCTGCACCAGATCCCCAAGGACTATCTGCTCAATTACACCTTGCACGCACGCTCACTGGGTGGTGATGTCGTGGTGGGGGTGCCTGAGTATGATGAGAAGACCCAGCAATACTATAACTCGGTGATCAGCCTGGGCAGCAGCCCAACACAACGTTACCGGAAGTCACATCTGGCACCATTTGGTGAGTACATTCCGTTGAAGCCGATCTTTGGTGTTTTCTACCGGTGGTTGAACATGCCGCTATCTGACTTCGGGCGGGGGGATACCCATCAGAAACCCATGTCGGTGGCGGGGCAGAAGGTCGCAGTCAATATCTGCTACGAAGATTTGTTCGGGGAGGAAATCATCAGACAGGTGCCTGAATCCACTCTGCTGCTGAATGTGACCAATGATGCGTGGTGGGGACGTTCTTTCGCCGCCATGCAGCACCTGCAGATCTCACAGATGCGGTCGATGGAGACGGGCAGAGCCCTGCTGCGGGTGACCAATACTGGCATCACCGCCATCATCGACCACAAAGGATTGGTTGCAGACAATCATCAAGCCCCTTGGTTTGTTCAGACGACGCTGACGGGATGGGTGCAAGGGATGACAGGGAACACGCCATTCACAGTTTACGGTAATGTGCCTGCCATTTTATTGATGTTGGGCGGTATCATTGCAGCAGTAGGTTATCGTTTGGTGAGCACCCGAAGGCACTGATTTCCTATTTCCTGCTGGCGAGCCAATCAGCGGAACCGTGAAGAGGCCGTGCCAGCCTCTTCTCACCCTGCAAGTCAGTGCACAGGCGCACCGATCAGGTGCCCCCCAGCAACCGCAGCCTTGATTTTGGCTGGATCTGTCTCACCATTGATATTGGTGATCACCAACTTGCCAAACCCAAACCCCAGGTCGTTGCGGAAATCATAGAAGGCACCGATGACAGCCAGTTTATTGGCGCTGGTCATATCCTTGAATTTATTCATTGCATGATCGACCTGATTGTTTATATTCAATAAAACACCATCGGTCACATCAATTCCCTTGGGGATCTGGATGGTTGCCAGCTCCTTCTTTATCGGCTCTTCCAACGATGTGTAATCCCCGCTGGCCGCTTTGACCGCACCGCATACGGCATGGCCGATGAAAATCAATAGCGGCGTATTCAGATGCCGTACCCCGTACTCCACCGAACCTTCTGCTGTGGACAGTTGATTACCGATGTTTCTGACCATGAACAGATCATTGTCAGGGGTTTTGTCCATGGCAGGGGTATGCACTCTGGAATCAGAACAAGTCACCACCGTAGCCCGTGGAGTCTGTTTTTCAGAAAACTGCTGGAAATAGGCTTTATCCTTGCCCCGCATGAAAGTCTGATTGTCCCTGATCAATGTGGAAACGATGCCCTGAACCTGTTGTAACTCATTGCCTGACGAGCCATGCGGACCCGATGCATTGGCAGAAGCAGGCGCTGCCATGGCAAAACCGATACTCAGAATCGTCAGATGAAAGGGGCTGGTCATGATGTACCTCGACAACTGGGCAAGTAGAGGAAACGGGTTTGTTGGATTTGCTGCGTATAAAGGTGACTATGGCTATGATACAGGTATATCAAAGAAATGGATTGATGGTGAATTTGATAACTAATTTCGTATATTTGACGGCCTGTCATTTTACCTGTTCAATAGCGTGATTTGGGGTTGAAAAGGCTTGATGGGCAAGCATTACAAGGATATTCGGAGTTTCAGATTATGCTAATATAATATTCGTTGGTGAGGTTGCAATAATCTTATGTTAAGCTTCGCGGGTTAATCTGGAAGGCTTGTTTAGACTTGATGTTCAGTGCCTGCCAGAAGTAGGACAGTTTTCGACTTTGGAGACCGTAACATGAAACACGCAGCGACACTGTTCGCCAAGGCAATCACATTATTGTCCGCCCTGGCTTTGATGGCCGGTTGTGCCAGCAAGCTGCCGCCACCTGGAAACACAGACGAAGCACCTCCAAAAGTTGAGTATCTGATCGGCCCTGGCGACATGCTCAACATCATGGTCTGGCGTAATCCGGAAGTCTCCACTTCAGTGCCCGTCCGCCCAGATGGCAAGATCACCACGCCATTGGTGGAGGACGTCGTGGCCACCAGCAAGACCCCTAGCCAACTGGCGCGAGAAATCGAAAAGCGCTTGGCAAAGTATATTCAGGAGCCCATTGTCACCGTGATGGTGACTGGTTTTGTGGGGCCATTCTCGCAACAGATCCGGGTGGTTGGTCAGGCTGCACGTCCGCAGACTCTGCCATATCGCGAAAACATGTCCTTGCTTGACGTGATGATTGCAGTCGGCGGGACAACCGATTTTGCTGCTGGCAATCGTGCCAGCATCGTGCGTGTACATGGTGGCAAGCAGGAGTTCAGTGTTCGAGTCGATGACTTGATCAAGGCTGGTGATATCAAGGCCAATGTTGATATGCGGCCAGGTGATATCCTCATCATTCCAGAAAGCTGGTTCTGAGCCCTGGTGATATCCAGCGTGGTTCATATGTGTTCGTATTTTGTTTCTGCAGCTGTTATCAGGCTGTATAGGAGTGGTTTATGAGCGAGCTATTGGCGCAATTGGCCTCCTTGCTTCGCGCGGCTTGGAATTTCCGCTGGTACGCCTTAGCGTCGTCATGGGTGCTGGCGTTGGGTGGTTGGATATTTGTCTACACCATGCCGGATCGTTTCGAGTCATCTGCCAGGGTATATGTTGACACGCAGAGCATGCTGAAGCCGCTCATGAACGGCATCGCGGTGCAACCGAATGTGGATCAGCAGATTTCGATCATGAGCAAGACCTTGATCAGCCGCCCTAATATCGAGAAGGTCATTCGGATGGCGGATCTCGATTTGAAGATCAAGACAGCCGAGGAAAAAGAATCATTGATTGATCGGCTGACCAAACGTATTTCCATCAAATCCACTGGCCGGGACAACCTGTTTGAAATCGGCTATGAGGACACCAGGCCGGAAACAGCCCGGAATGTGGTGCAGGCGCTGATGACGATCTTTGTCGAGGGTAGCCTGGGTGACAAACGTAAGGACGCTGACACCGCGCGCCGCTTTTTGGATGAACAGATCAAGGCTTACGAGCTGAAGCTCGTTCAGGCTGAAAATGCCCTGAAGGAATTCAAACGCCAGCACATTGGCCAGATGCCAGAAGATGGCAAAGACTACTACAGCCAATTGACAGCGGTAGGTGGGGCGCTGAACCAAGCCAAGTTGGAATTGGCGGAAGCACAGCGTTCCCGGGATGCGATCAAGAGCCAGCTGGCTGGCGATGAGTTGGTGGTCATCCCCCAGCAGGGCGATGATGCTGCTGGCATCAATCCGGAGTTGGATGCCCGTATTCAAGCTCTTAAGAAAAACCTGGACAGCCTCCGCCTCAATTACACGGAGCAACATCCGGATATCATCGCGGCAAAGCGCATCATTGATCAGTTGGAAGATCAACGTAAGCAGGAAGCCAAAACACATAAACCTGCCACCTACAGCAATCAAAACCCGGGTATGCAGCAGCTGAAGATGGCACTGGTCGATGCCGAAGCCAGAGTGGCTGCGCTGACGGCGCGAGTGGGGGAGTATACGAACCGCTTCAATCAATTCAGAGCGGCGGCAAATGCCATCCCCCAAGTCGAGGCTGACTTCACCCAATTGAATCGTGACTATCAGGTGAATAAGCAGAATTATGAAAATCTGCTGGCCCGCCGTGAGTCTGCACACCTCTCTGGTGAAATGGATGCCAGTGCCAATGTCGTGGATTTCCGGGTGATCGACCCGCCCCGTCTGCCGTCCCAACCATCAGCACCCAACCGGCCCTTGTTGATGATCGCGGTGCTGGGCGTGGCGGTGGCAGGTGGTTTGGCTGTTGCGCTGTTGTTGAGCCAGTTGCGGCCAACATTCAATAGCCGACGCGAGCTTCGTGATGTTACCGGATTGCCGATTCTGGGCAGTATTTCGATGATCTGGACACCAGAGCAGCGACGTAAGTCACGGCAAGGTGCCTGGATCTACGCTTCGAGTTATGCAGGTTTATTGGTGATGTTCGGGCTTGTGATGGCCTTTCAGCACTTCGTGCCACGTAGCATGCTGATGTGATCCATCCGCTACGACCGACATCAGGAGAAGTATCGTGAACTTAATTGAAAAAGCAGCCGCCCGTTTCGAGCAGAATCAGCCGCTGACAACGGGCCTGCAACCCGATCCGGTTGAAAAGCCGCTTGAGGCGCCTGCTCCGTCAGCGCCTCATCACGAGCCGCAGCTGATCGAGCGTGCGGTTGAGCATGATCACACCGCTCATGTAGAGCCAACCGTGCATCTGGCCAGACCTATGGCAGTGACTGCAGAGCTGATGCAGGAGCGGATCGTTTCCAAGACTGTTGATCTCGATCTGGCGTATTTGAAGTCGAAGGGCATGATCACGCCCGATGATGACAAGAATCAGCTGGCCGAGGAGTTCCGTCTGATCAAGCGGCCATTGATCACCAATGCGATTGAAGCCGATAGTTCGGATCGTCATCGCAATCTGATCATGGTTACCAGCTCGCTACCAGGGGAGGGTAAAAGTTTCTGCTCCATGAATCTGGCGCTCAGTATCGCCATGGAGCGTGACCGCAGGGTAATGCTGGTCGATGCGGACGTCGCCCGCCCCTCCATCCTGAATTACCTGAATCTACGTGCTGATCGCGGTTTGATGGATCTCTTGTTGGACCCAAGATTGCCGATGTCCGATGTCCTGTTGCGGACGAACATCGAGAAGTTATCGATCCTGCCCGCAGGCCGTGGGCACAAACATGCAACAGAATTGCTGGCCAGCGCCGCCATGCGTAACCTGTTGGACGAGATGGCCCGTCGCTACCCTGATCGGATCATCATCTTTGATTCACCGCCACTGCTGGTGACGACAGAGTCACGTGAACTGGCTTCCCATATGGGGCAGATCGTGATGGTGGTGGAGGCCGGCAAGACCAGCCAAGATGCCGTCAAGGAAGCGTTACGCCATCTGGAAGGCTGCGATATCGTCAATCTGCTGATGAACAAGGGTGCCATGACAGCACTGGATGGCTACGGTTATGGCTATGGTTACGGCTATGGTTATGGTCGCGATTCCAAGGCGTGAGGCGAGGAGCGAATGAGCGTCAATCCAGGTCGATGGCTGCCGTGTCTCCTTCCTTTGATGATTGCGAATTTGTTTCCAGCGGTGGCGCGGGCTGCTGACTGGGATCTTACCCTTCGGCTGCCGGCTTCATTGGGGTACTCCGACAACGTGGATCTGGCCGGTAGCCAGGGCGTGCGTAAAACCGACTGGTTTACCCGCGTGGCGCCTGGTTTTTCCGCGGTTGCCAATGGCGCCCGGTTAAAGCTCAACACCTCCTATGCCTATTCCTATGAGCACCATCAGAATGAGCGTCAGGGGAAATCCGGCAATCATCAATTGTCCAGCAATGCTTCGTTGGAATTGATCGACAATTGGTTAACCTTGATCGGCAGCGCCAGTATCAGCCAGGCCGCTCGTGATTCGACCAGCGCGATCGGGTTGACCAATACCAATAAGGAAGATGTCCGTTCCTGGTCGTTAGGCCCAACCATCCGCCAGCGGTTCGGTCGTGATTTCACTATGAATGGCAGCGTCATCCGTAGTGGTGTCCGGTCTGGCACGCAAAGTGGCGCACGTGCCATGGATGGCGATGGAACCCGTGCTGATCTGTCATTGGCTTCGGCATTGGGTTTCAACAACGTCAACTGGCTGATGAACCTGCAGGACAATCGTTTTGACTACACCAGCCGCGCAGATATCCATGAACAGCGCGGCTCGGTGCGTACGACGCTGACCATGAGCTCCATGTTCCAGCCTTACGCAACGTGGGGTTACGAGAAACAGAAAGATGATCTGGCGCGCTCGCAATCTTCCAACAAATATTGGAATGTCGGAGCGATCTGGTTGCCGACTGTGCGCACCAGTCTGGATGCCAATTTTGGTCGTCGCTTTTTTGGCAGTACCAGCGCCATTTCGTTCAATCATCGGACACGGGCGACAACTTGGCGTCTTTCCTATGTCAAAGATCTGACGACAACGAATCAGGACTTCTTGATTCCGCAAGCGATCAATACGCGGGCATTTCTGGACAATCAGTTCAAAAGTCGCTTTCCAAATGATACCGAGCGCGCTGCGCGTGTCGATGCGTTCATGCGCCAGAACGGCATCGGGGACCGATTGGAGGTCGAGATCCCGTTCTCGACCAATCGCCGCTTTCTGGATCGAAACTTCAATGCCAACTTGGGTATCCGTATCTCCCGTTCGGACCTGATATTGAACTACCAGTGGCGAGACTCGGATGCGGGCAAGGTGAGCCTGCCGGGTGAAGGTACCCAGGATGTCGGCGAACACCGTAAAACCCAGTCAGCCAGCCTGACATGGGGGCTGCCGCTTGGAAAGCGTACGACACTGAGCCTTGGCACAACTTGGTCCAGAAACCAATTCATCGATAACGGTCTTGATGATCGAACCACCACTTACCGTAGCGGATTGAATTACCAATTTTCGCGTGATCTGATCGGCTCGGCGGAATTACGCCGTACCTATCGTGATGCGAATGATGATGTCCGCGATTACACCGAAAACGCCGGGTTGCTGACGGTTACGGCACTCTTCTGATTGGTTGAATAGTTTATGTATGAAGCTTATTACGGCCTACAGGCCAAGCCATTCCAACTGAGCCCAGATCCTTCATTCTTCTTTGGCAGCAAAGGCCACAAGCGCGCCATGTCTTACTTGGAATATGGCCTGCATCAGGGAGAAGGGTTCATCATCGTGACCGGCGAGATCGGCGCGGGCAAAACCACGCTGGTGCGGCATATGCTCCGCAAGCTGCCTGCTGACAAGATCGTCGCCGCGCATCTGGTCAGCACACAGCTTGATTCGGATGACATCTTGCGCATGGTTGCTGCGGCATTCGGATTGCCCGGCATCGAGGGTAACAAGGTGGCTGTGTTACGCAGAATCGAAGATTTCCTGCGGGAGTGCGCGAGCAAGCAACAGCGCGTGCTGTTGGTTGTGGATGAGGCGCAGAACCTGGCGGCCAAGGCGGTCGAGGAACTGCGGATGCTGTCCAATTTCCAGGTGGGTGAAAAGCCGCTGCTGCAAAGCTTTCTGCTGGGCCAGCCTGAGTTTCGGGATACTTTGCGGGGCGAAGACCTGTTACAGCTTCGTCAACGTGTGATCGCGTCGTATCACCTTGGGGCGATGGATGAGGCGGAAACCCGAGCCTATATTGAATACCGCCTTCAAACTGCGGGCTGGCAACGTGGTGTGCTGTTCACCGATGATGCCCATCGTGCCATCTATCAGTTCAGTCGAGGTATTCCACGCATGATCAATACCTTGTGTGACCGGCTGCTGCTGATGGGCTTCCTCGACGAATTGCAACAAATTACGGGTACACAGGTTGAATTGGTGATAGATGACATGCGTCAGGAAATGGCCTTTGTCGATCCAGAAGAGGCCATCAAACCTGTGGGCGGCCCTACACGGGTGGCGGCGAATACCCAGCTTGCGATCGAGTTGTTCGAGGAACGCCTGAACAAGATCGAAGACTCCGTGAGCAATGTATTGAAATTGTCCCGGCAGATTCTGGATCTCGCTTCAGTCAGACGGATCATGGAAGAGAAGCATTGAGTCGAATGATGGCAGGAATTCGGAATGCGATGACGATCGATGTCGAGGACTATTTCCAAGTCTCGGCGTTTGAGCACCATATCGCCCGTGGCAGCTGGGAATCGCTCCCCTGCCGTGTCGAGCGCAATATGGATGTCATCCTCTCATTGCTCAATCAACATCGCACCCAGGCCACCTTTTTTACCCTGGGCTGGATCGCAGAGCGCTATCCGCAACTGGTCAGGCGTATCGTGGCTGAGGGGCATGAGCTGGCCAGCCATGGCTATGGTCATTTGCGGGCATCCGACCAATCGCCGACAGAGTTTTCAGAGGATGTCGTCCGTGCCAAGAAACTGCTCGAAGATCTGGGTGGTGTGGCTGTGAAGGGATACCGTGCGCCCAGTTTTTCGATTGGCGCGGCCAATCTGTGGGCACTTGATACCTTGAAGCAGGCGGGTTACGAATACAGCTCCAGCATCTACCCGGTAGCGCGTGATCATTACGGCATGCCCGATGCGCCCAGGTTCGCGTATCGTCCGGCTGCCGGGCAGGGTTTATTGGAAGTCCCTCCCACTACGGTGCGCATGTTCAATCGTAACGTACCTGCCTCAGGTGGCGGGTTCTTCCGTCTGTTTCCTTATCATCTGTCCCGGGCATTGATCAAAAGAGTGAACCAGGTGGATGCCAAGCCAGCCATTTTCTACCTGCATCCTTGGGAGGTAGACCCTGGACAGCCACGACAGCAGGGTATCAGTTTGAAGACACGGGTTCGGCATTACCTGAATCTGTCACGTACAGAGGCGCGACTCTCCCGATTGTTGGCTGATTTTCAATGGGGACGTATGGATCACATTTTTCTGGAGGGCGCACATGAATGACATGGTGCGCACCAATGCGATGACCGAGCCTTTGACTGTCCGGGAAATGGCAGCTGCCGACCGGGTGCGCTGGGATCAATTCGTTGAGCACTGCCCCGATGCCACGTTCTTCCACAAAGCGGGTTGGCAGCAGGTGATTGAGCAGGCGTTTGGGCACCGTTGCACTTTTCTGATGGCGGAAAGAGCGGGCCAGATCGAAGGCATTTTACCGCTATGCAATGTGAAGAGCCTGATGTTCGGCAACGCGTTGGTCAGCCTGCCTTTCTGTGTCTATGGTGGGGTGGCGGCAATAACAGATGAAGCGCGGGCCAAGCTGGATGAGGCGGCTATCAAGCTGGCGGAAGCCAAATCAGTCGATCATCTGGAGTACCGCTGTGAAATCTCCACGCATCCAGACTGGGCGCACAAAGAGCTGTATGTGACCTTTCGGCGTGATATCGACCCGGATGTGGAGGCCAATATGTTGGCCATTCCCAGAAAGCAGCGTGCCATGGTGCGAAAAGGCATCAAGTTTGAGCTGCAGGGGCATCTGGACGACGATGTCGAGCGTTTCTTCACCGCTTATTCCACCAGCGTACATCGTTTGGGCACGCCAGTCTTTTCCAAGCGTTACTTCAAGTTGTTGCAAGAGGTGTTCGGTAAAGACTGCGAAGTGCTGACCATCATGCAAGGCGAAACGCTGGTTGCCAGCGTACTTAGTTTCTATTTCCGTGATCAGGTGCTGCCGTACTATGGTGGCGGCATGGATGTGGCGCGTGATGTGGCTGGCAACGACTTCATGTACTGGGATTTACTGCGCAGGGCATGCGAGCGGGGTCTCAAGGTGTTCGATTTCGGGCGCTCCAAGCTGGGTACTGGTGCTTTTGATTTCAAGAAGAATTGGGGTTTTGAGGCCACGCCACTGCAATACGAGTATCGCTTGATCAAGGCGACGGCTGTGCCCGACCATAACCCGCTCAATCCCAAGTATCAGATGTTCATCAAGGCATGGCAGCGCATGCCCATTCAGCTGGCCAATATGATCGGCCCGCATATCGTCAAGAATCTCGGCTGATATTTCCATGCAAGATCTGTTGTATCTCGTCCATCGCATTCCCTATCCGCCCAACAAGGGGGATAAGGTTCGTTCCTTCAACATGCTGCGTTTTCTGGCCCAACGCTATCGTGTGCACCTCGGTGCATTTGTGGATGACCCGGAAGACTGGCGCTATGTGGATGACCTGAAGCAATTTTGTGGTGAGGTGCATCTGGAGCCCTTATCCCGTCGTCGGGCCACATTGAAGAGCGCTACCGGGCTATTGAGTGGTGAAGCGCTGACCTTGCCCTTCTATCGTCACAATCACATGCAGCAGTGGGTTGATCGGGTATTGCGTCGCCACCCGATTCAGCGTGTCTTGGTGTTCTCGTCACCGATGGCGCAATATGTGGCCAAGCATACTCACCTGACCCGGATTGCAGATTTTGTGGATATCGATTCGGATAAATGGCGGCAATATGCGCAATCCAAACAATGGCCATTGTCGTGGGTCTACCGCCGGGAAGCGGATAGGCTGTTCACCTTTGAGCAGCAGGTGACCCAGCAATTTGACGGCACGGTTTTTGTCTCATCCATCGAGGCCCAGCATTTCCGTGACATGGCCCCGGCATGCAAAGCCAAAGTGGGTTATGTCAACAATGGTGTCGATGCGGAGTATTTCAACGGCGACCGGGCCTATGACAATCCATATGGCGCAGATGAAATCCCCCTGGTGTTCACCGGTGCGATGGATTACTGGCCCAATATCGATGCTGTGCAGTGGTTCGCCAGTGAGATCCTGCCCGGATTGAGGCAGCGAATCCCGGCGTTGGTTTTCTATATTGTCGGTGCGCGGCCTACGGAAGCGGTGCTGGCGCTCGCGCAGCAGGTTGGTATCAAGGTGACCGGCAGTGTGCCCGATATCCGTCCCTATATCGCCCACGCCCGGCTGGCCGTGGCGCCATTGCGCATTGCTCGTGGTGTGCAGAACAAGGTGCTGGAAGCAATGGCGATGGCCAAATTGGTCATCGCATCGCCGCAAGCAGCAGAAGGCATCGAGGCCACCCGAGGCGAGGATTTGCTGGTGGCTGACCAGGCGCCGGACTACCAACACTTGATCGAGCGGGCATTGGCGGGCGAATTTGCAACGGTTCCTCAGGCTGCCCGGCAGTGTGTGGAGCGCCATTATGATTGGTTTACCAATCTGGCCCATTTTGCTGAATTGTTGGATCGCTCGCCGGGAACCAGTGTGTTGCCAAATGCCGTGATTCCGGCGATGTCACATTCCGGGAGGGGTGGGTGAGACTGGAATCGCCTGCTGGCAATATTTCAACGGGGGGTGACCGGGCAGCCAATGCTTGGCGCAAGCCGCTGGGTCTGTTTTTGGTTGCGCTGACCTTGCTGCTCATTGTCTACGCCGACACTTGGCTGGGCATGGTCGATATCTGGTATCGGTCGGATACCTATGCGCACGGCTTTCTGATTGCGCCAATCAGTCTGTGGCTGGTCTGGCAACGCCGACGCCATGTGGCAACTCTATCACCCGGCCCTGCCATGCTGCCATTGGTCGGGCTGGTGCTGTTGGGTGCGGTGTGGTTGGTAGGCAATGTGGCTGGGGCCATGGTGGTGCAACAATACGCCTTTGTGCTCATGCTGCCATTGCTGGTATGGGCGATACTGGGCTGGGAAGTCACTTGGGCACTGTGTTTTCCGTTGACCTACCTGATTCTGGCGGTGCCATTTGGTGAGGTGCTGCTGCCATGGATGATGAATTTCACCGCTGATTTCACGGTTGGCATGTTGCGCATGACCGGTATCCCGGTTTACCGGGAGGGGCTGTTCTTCACCATTCCCTCCGGCCAGTGGTCAGTCGTAGAAGCGTGCAGTGGGTTACGTTACCTGATCGCCTCGTTCACACTGGGCACCCTGTATGCATATCTGACCTATCGTCGGGCTTCCCGCCGTGTGGTCTTCACACTTGCCTCCATTCTGGTGCCGATACTGGCCAATGGATTGCGAGCGTATTTGATTGTGATGATCGGCCACATGAGCAATATGAAGTACGCCGTGGGTGTGGATCATCTGATCTATGGCTGGCTGTTCTTCGGCATCATCATGCTGGCCTTGTTCTGGGTGGGGGCCTATTGGCGCGAAGACGGTGAGGAGACTGCAGGTGACGGAGTCGTACCGTTCTACCGCACCATTCCGGTCACAACGTGGTTGATCAGCATTGGCATGCTGGTGGGTGTGCTGCTGCCCTGGCCGGGCTATGCCTATTACCTGAAAACGCACGCCAATGGCAAACCTCAGCAGGTTGTGCTGGATGCACCGCTCGGTTGGTCATCCGCTGAGCGCCGTCTCAAGTGGTCGCCGGCGTATGACAATGCGCCATTCAAGCTGCAGCAGGAGTTTTCCAATGGCCATCAAGTGGCCGGTGTATTCATCGGGTTTTACCCCGGCGCCCTACGTGGGGCAGAGATGGTGTCCACTGGCAATGGGCTGTTCAGAGAAGAAGAACATCAAGAGTGGACACTGTTACGGCAGATGAATGTGGAAAGCCGTTACTGGGGCACAGTCAAGCAATCGGATATCCGTGGTGTCGGGACACAGTTCCGGCTGTGGCAGCGATATTGGATCGATGGCATTTGGACGGCTGATCCCTACTATGCCAAGTTGCTGCAGGCGAAAGCACGGCTCCTGGGGGCGCCTGCCCAATCCGCCATCGTCATGATGTATGCGCCCGTGGCAGAGGGTGAGAACGGTCAGGCATTGGATCAATTCGCGGCGGTGATGCTACCGGCCTTGGAGGAAGGGTTGCAACATGCCAGATAAGCAGGGCGGTGCGGCCACCCCCCCGCTGGTTGCACACCTGATCTACAGCCTGGATTTCGGCGGCTTGGAGAATGGATTGGTCAATCTGATCAATCACATGCCAGGAGATGTGTGTCGTCATGTCATCATCTGCCTGACGACCTACAGCGATTTCGCCAAGCGTATTCAACGCCCAGACGTGCCGATCCATGCTTTGAACAAGCCGCCTGGCAAGGCAATCGGGTCGTACTTGAAGTTGTGGCGGTTGCTTCGGCAGCTGAAGCCGGATCTGCTGCATACCCGCAATCTGGCCGCGCTGGAAGGACAGTTCTGGGCAGTGCTGGCTGGCATACCGCACCGTATCCATAGCGAGCACGGGCGGGATGCGGACGACATCGATGGCACCAATCTCAAGTACCAGCGATTGCGGCGTTTGTTCCGCCCATTTGTGCAGCATCAAATTGCCTTGTCGAGAGATCTGCAGCGCTATCTGGCTGACCGGGTCTTCGTGCCCCCCCATGCTTTGTCGCAAATCTACAATGGGGTGGACGACACCCGGTTTGTCCCATCGCCAGAGGGCAGGGCAGACGTTGTCGACTCACCTTTCAATGGCCGGGATGACTTGTTGGTGATCGGCACTGTAGGGCGGTTGCAGCCGGTCAAGGATCAAGTGAATCTGGCTGATGCGTTTGGTCGTCTGATCGCCAGCAATCCGCAATACCGGAGTTTTGTGCGACTGGCGATCATCGGTGACGGCGGTACACGTGACAAAGTACTCAGCAAGCTGGAAGGGTCAGGTGTGGCCGACCTGACCTGGTTGCCCGGCGCACGGCACGATGTGTCTGATCTGATGCGTGCCTTTGATGTGTTTGCCCTGCCCTCATTGGCGGAAGGCATCTCCAACACCATTCTCGAAGCCATGTCCTGTGGTTTACCGGTGGTGGCGACCGATGTGGGAGGCAATGCGGAATTGATCGAGCACGGTCATACTGGGCTGCTGGTGCCCAAGGCAGACCCGGCAGCATTGGCTGAGGCACTCAACCGTTATGTGGTGGATGCTTCCTTGCGTCGGGCTCATGGTTTGGCTGGGCGGCTACGTATCGAGCGCGAATTCAGCCTGACCCGCATGGTGGAAAAATATTCGGATATCTACCGGCGTGCCTTACAAGGCGCGTTGTAACAATCAGGCAGGGAAGGGCAGATACAAGCGCACTCTCCCGCCTCTACATGAATGATGGAGCACACATATGTGTGGCATTGTTGGTCTGTTTGACCTGAAAGGCCGTCGGGTTTACGAGCGTGAGCTGGTGTCTCGGCTCAATGACATTCAATATCATCGCGGGCCAGACGAAAGCGGCTTGCACATCGAGCCGGGCGTGGCATTTGGCCATCGCCGCCTGTCGATCATTGATTTGTCCACTGGTCAGCAACCATTGTTCAACGAAGACCGCTCCGTGGTCGTCGTGTTCAATGGTGAGATCTACAATTTCCAGGAATTGATGCCCGAGCTGCAGGCTTTGGGACACACCTTCCGCACCCACTCCGATACCGAGGTCATCGTCCATGCCTGGGAAGAGTGGGGGGAGGCATGCGTACAGCGCTTCCGGGGCATGTTTGCCTTTGCGCTGTGGGATCGCAACCGGGATATCCTGTTCCTGGCACGTGACCGATTGGGCGTCAAACCGCTGTTCTACGCTTTGCTGCCAGACGGCACCATGATGTTCTCGTCCGAGTTGAAATCGATTGCCGCTCACCCAGCTTTCGACAAGGTACTCGATCCGATGTCGATCGAGGATTATTTTGCTTATGGCTATATTCCCGAGCCCCGTACCGTCTATCTAGGGGCCTCAAAGCTGGAACCCGGCCATACCCTGACCTTCCGTCATGGTGGCATCATGCCGGAGCCGCGTGAATATTGGGATGTGCCGTTCAAATCGATCGGCCCCATCAGCGAAAAAGAAGCGGAAGAGGAAATGATCCGCCGCCTGCGGGACTCCGTGCGGATACGCATGATCTCGGAAGTACCATTGGGGGCATTCCTGTCCGGCGGGGTGGATTCGAGTGCGGTGGTGGCGATGATGGCCGGTTTGTCATCCGACCCGGTCAATACCTGTTCGATCTCCTTTGGCGACCCCAAATTCAACGAGGCCGAATTCGCCCAGCAAGTTGCCAATCGTTACCATACCAATCATCGTGTCGAGCAGGTTGATCCAGATGATTTCAGCCTGCTCGACAAGCTGGCGGGCATGTATGATGAGCCATATGCCGACAGCTCCGCGTTGCCCACCTATCGTGTGTGCCAACTGGCCCGCAAACATGTCACGGTGGCATTGTCGGGTGATGGGGGAGATGAGAACGTCGCCGGTTACCGCCGCTATCGTTTCCATTTGAACGAGGAAAAGCTGCGTTCAGCCTTACCGCTGTCGATCCGCCGTCCGCTGTTTGGCACCTTGGGCACGCTTTATCCGAAAGCGGACTGGGCGCCTCGGATGTTCCGCGCCAAATCGACCTTTGAAGCGCTGGCGAGGGATTCGGTCGAGGCGTATTTCCACGCGGTGTCGATCTTCAAGACCAGCATGCGCGCCAAGCTGTACACCCCTAAATTCATGGCCGAGCTGGGGGGCTATCATGCCAGTAACGCTATGCGCCGCCATGCCCAGAAGGCACCGACTGATCATCCATTGAGCTTGGTGCAATATCTGGACATGAAGACCTATCTGGTCGGGGACATTCTCACCAAGGTGGATCGCGCCAGCATGGCCAACTCGCTGGAAGTCCGCGAGCCGTTACTGGATCACTCATGGATGGAATGGATGTCCGGCCTGCCGCCAGAGCTCAAGCTGAAAGGGGGCGAGGGCAAATACATCCTCAAGAAATCGTTGGAGCCTTACCTGCCCAACGACATCCTCTATCGCCAGAAAATGGGCTTTGCCGTGCCGCTGGCAGCGTGGTTCCGTGGGCCATTACGGCAGCGGGTGCGGGAAGCGCTGTTGGGCGATACCCTGGCCCAGACCGGTTGGTTCAACCAGAGCTACCTGTTGGAGCTGGTCACCCATCATGAAAAGGGTATCCGTGACTACAGCGCACCGATCTGGACACTGTTGATGTTCGAATCCTTCCTGCGCAACTGTCTGGGGGTGACGGCAAGTGACACGAGCAAGGTGGCCTGATGCGGATTCTGCACATTCTGGATCACTCCATTCCACTGCATTCCGGCTACACCTTCCGTACAGCGGCTATTTTGCGTGAGCAGCGCAAGCTGGGATGGGAGACATTCCACCTGACCAGCCCCAAGCAGGAGAACTGTACGGTGCTGGAAGAGGATGTGGATGGCTTGCATTTCTATCGTACCCCGCCCGCCAAAGGCTTCATGGCCAGCAAGCCGGTATTGTCCGAAATCGCACTGATTCAAGCCACAGCCCACCGACTGGAGGAGGTGGCCAAGCAAGTCAGGCCAGATGTCTTGCATGCCCATTCCCCGGTGCTCAATGCCATTCCTGCCTTGCAGGTGGGGCAAAAGCTCGGCATCCCGGTGGTGTATGAAGTACGCGCCTTCTGGGAGGATGCTGCCGTTGACCATGGCACCAGCAAAGAATGGGGGCTGCGTTACCGCGCCACACGCGGTCTGGAGACTTATGCGCTGAAGCGTGTCCAGGCTGTGACCACCATCTGCGAAGGGCTGCGTGGCGATATCGTCGCACGTGGCATTCCTGCGGACAAAGTGACGGTGATCCCCAATGCCGTGGATATCGAGAAGTTCCAGGTTGGCGCCCAGCCAGACCCGGCCTTGCAAGCCAGATTGGGGCTACAGGGCAAGACCGTGCTGGGATTCATCGGCTCGTTCTATGCATATGAGGGCTTGAATGTCCTACTGGATGCATTGCCTTTGATGTTGCGCGAGAACCCGGATATCCGGCTGCTGTTGACTGGCGGTGGCCACCAAGAGACTGCGTTGAAACAGCAAGCGCAACAGCTTGGCATCAGCGAACAGATCGTCTTCACCGGGCGCGTGCCAAATGCTGATGTACCTCAATACTACGATCTGGTGGATGTACTGGTGTACCCACGCCTGCCGATGCGCCTGACCGAATTGGTGACACCGTTGAAACCACTGGAAGCGATGGCGCAAGGCCGCTTGGTGGCGGCCAGTGATGTCGGCGGCCATCGCGAGCTGATTCAGCCCAATGTGACCGGGGTACTGTTCCGTGCAGATGATGCAGCTGATCTGGCCAAGGTGGTGCTGGATCTTGCAGCACACCCGGAACGCTGGCCCGCTATGAAGTCTGCGGGCCGCCACTACGTTGAAACCGAGCGCAATTGGGCGAACAGCGTCAGCCGGTACCAACACATCTACCCCGCGCTATTGAACGGAAAGCGGCGATGAGGGCGTTACGTCTGGCGCTGGTCGGCCCATTACCCCCTCCCTCCGGCGGCATGGCCAATCAATGTCGTCAATTAGCTCGATTGCTGGGTGAGGAAGGTGTCGAGGTCGAGGTGGTGCAGGTCAATGCACCCTATAGACCTGCATTTGTGGAAAAGCTGAAAGGCATCCGTGCGCTGTTCCGGTTGATTCCCTACAAGTGGGCGCTGTGGCGGGCTGCTGGGCGGGCGGATGTGGTACATGTGATGGCGAATTCAGGTTGGTCTTGGTACCTGTTTGCTGTGCCAGCGGTGTATATTGCCCGATTGCGTGGCACACCCGTCATCATCAATTATCGAGGGGGCGGGGCGGCTGAGTTCTTTGCTCATGCGCCTGCACTGGCTTTGCGTGCACTGAAAAAAGCCAATGCCCTGATCGTGCCCTCGGGTTTTCTACGAGAGGTGTTTGGCCAGTTGGGTTGTACGGGCCTGGTCATTCCCAACATCATCGATCTGTCGCGGTTCACCCCGCGTCAGCCGCAGCCTGGTAAGGTGGATAAACATGTGATCGTCACCCGAAATCTGGAGCCGATCTACGACATTCCCACTGCATTACAGGCATTTGCCAGGGTGCGTCAGCAGCTGCCATCCGCACAGATGACCGTGGCGGGCTCGGGGCCGGAGCTGGCCAATCTGCAGCAGCTGGCGCAGACCTTGGGCATTGCCGATGCCGTCCATTTCGTCGGTCGCATCGACAATGATCAGATGAGTGCGCTGTATACCTCAGCTGATCTGATGCTGAACCCCAGCACCATCGACAATATGCCGATTTCCATTCTGGAAGCCTTTGCCAGCAATGTTCCGGTGGTCTCCACGGATGTCGGGGGTGTGCCATTCATCGCAGAGCATGGGCGTACCGCGCTGCTGGTGCCTGCGCGCGATGCCGATGCGATGGCTGCAGCCATGCTGCAGATTTTGCAGGATGATGCTTTTGCCGAACAGCTGTCCACGGCAGGCATGGCAGAGGCGCAACGTTATGCTTGGCCCGTGGTGCGAGAGCAATGGCTGGCGGCCTATCGTGGCCTGATGCGGCTGGAGTCCAGATAATGGGGCTCTATACCACCTTTGCCGCCAATGTGTTGTTCCCGCTGCACGAGCGTCTGAAGCACCATGACACGGTGGCCGTGAAACGCCAACTGGAACAGACACAATGGCTGAAACCCGAAGCAATCCGTGCGCTTCAGCTGGATCGGCTACGTGCATTTCTGACTGACTGTGGCCAACATGTGCCGTACTACCGCGATCTGTTCGCCAAATTGGCATTCGACCCGGTGGCCATCACCTCATTGTCAGATCTGGCCCGCCTGCCCATTTTGACCAAAGACATCATCCGGCGTGAATTCGAGCAATTGAAATCATCACAGGCTGAGCCGATGAAATTGTTCTCGACGACTGGATCAACGGGTGACCCGTTGCGCTTTTTCATCAGCAATACCCGTGTCAGCCATGATGTTGCCGCCAAGTGGCGCGCAACCCGGTGGTGGGATGTCGATATCGGTGACCGTGAAATGGTGATCTGGTCGAGCCCGATCGAGTTGACCAAACAAGATCGTGTCAAGCAGCTGCGAGATTGGCTGTTGCGTAGCCGATTGGTGCCCTCGGCAACCTTATCGCCAGCGGACATGGCGCGTTTCGTCGAGGCGATTCGCCGTTTCAAACCGGCCATGCTGTTTGGCTACCCATCCTCCATGACACTCATTGCCCAACATGCCGAGAAACAGGGGGTACGCCTGGATGATCTCGGTATCAAGGTCGCATTCTGCACGGCAGAGCGTATGTACCCGCACCAGGCCGATACCCTGAAGCGCGTGTTCGGCTGCCCGGTGGCCAATGGCTATGGTGGGCGCGATGCTGGCTTTATTGCCCACGCCTGCCCGCAGGGTGGTTATCACATCACGGCTGAGGACATCATCGTCGAAGTGGTGGATGAACAAGGCTTGCCTTTACCTGCGGGCGTGCCAGGCGAGGTGGTAGTCACGCATCTGTACAGTACCGGTTTTCCATTCGTGCGCTACAAAAACGGTGATGTCGCGGTGCTGGATGACGCGCAGTGCGCCTGTGGTCGTGGGTTGCCACTGCTGAAAGAGGTGCGGGGCCGTACCAATGATGTGCTCCTGGCCGAAGACGGCAGCATGGTTCACGACGTGGCCATTGCCATGGTGTTACGCGACATGCCCGGCGTGATCGCCTTCAAGGTGATTCAGGAAACCTTGCACCATTGTCGCTTGCAGCTGGTGCGGGATGAGCGCTTTCAAACGGTATCCAGCGAGTTGTCCATCCGAGACACCTTCCGCGCCCGGCTGGGGCAGGGTGTCAAACTTGATATTGAATACGTTGCGGCGATCGAGCCGGAAAAATCCGGCAAATATCGTTATGTAGTCAGTAAGGTCAGCCAGCACCAAGCCGGCCATCCCACCGCAACCATACAGAATTGATCTGCATTCGGAGTGAATAGACCATGTTAACCGCTGCCAAGAATCTGCTGCGCGATTGGCGCGATCAGATGCAACTGACCCCTGCCGCCAAGGCCGAAATTGCCCGCGACAAAGCCGGGGTGCCCAGTCAAGACCCGGGCATCGAGCCCGCTGTCCATGCCGCCATCCAATGGCTGAAGCGTGCGCAGGATCAGTCCGCCTCCAATGATGGGGGTGTGGCACGGGATTACAGCTTGATCAAAGGCTGGGGGGTGTCCTATCCAGAAACCACGGGTTACATCATCCCGACCATGATCGACTATGCCAAGCGTTATGACGACCCGGACTCGATCGACCGCGCCCGTCGCATGCTCGATTGGTTGGTCAGCATTCAATTCCCAGAGGGTGGCTTCATGGGGGGGCGCATCAACGCTGATGTCCGGGTGCCGGTCACCTTCAATACCGGGCAGATCCTATTGGGCCTGGCGGCAGGGGTGGCCGAATTCGGAGAGATCTATCGCCAGCCGATGCGCAAGGCGGCCAATTGGTTACGTGATTCGCTCGACCCAGATGGCTGCTGGCGTAAGCATGCCACCCCCTTTGCCAAGGCAGGTGACAAGACCTATGAAACCCATGTTTCCTGGGGCTTGTTCGAAGCTGCACGGGTTGACCCGGAGCAAGGCTACGCTGAGGCGGCCATGAAACAGGTCAATTGGGCGCTGACCCAACAGCAGCCCAATGGCTGGCTGGCCAATTGTTGCCTGACCAACCCTGATACGCCATTGACCCATACGCTGGGCTATGCGCTACGCGGCTTCATGGAGGCGCATCGTTTTACCAAGGATGATGCCGTATTGGCCAAAGCCATCAAGACTGCCGATGGCCTGATGTCTGCACTGCAGCCAGATGGCTTCATTCCTGGCATGTTGAAGCCGAATTGGCAGGGCGCTGTCACTTGGTCCTGCCTGACTGGAGAGGTGCAGATCGCTCATAGCTGGTTGATGCTGTATGCGCTGACTGGCGAGACGAAATATCGTGATGCCGCTGCCCTGGCCAACCGCTATGTCCGCCGCACCATGCGGCTGGATGGCCCGGTGGATACATTGGGCGCGGTGAAGGGATCATTCCCGGTCAGTGGTGCCTATGGTGAATTCCAGTATCTGAACTGGGCACCGAAATTCATGATCGACTCCAACCTGCTCGAACTGGATATCTGTCATCGTGGCTAAACTGATCCAATCGCTGAAACAGTGGGTGAAAGGCGTGCTGTCCGCCCAGCATGCCAAAAAGCGCGAAGCCGAGATCAAGGCCGAGGCCCCACACATCACCAAGACCATGATTGTTGAGGGATTGCGGGCGATGGGCATCGTGCCGGGGGATGTGGTGATGCTGCATTCCTCGCTCAAAAGTCTGGGTTATGTGGATGGTGGTGCGCAAGCTGTGCTGGAGGCGGTGCATGAGGCGGTCAGCCCAGGCGGCACCTTGGTGGTGCCTACTTACTATCTGCCCGGCGGGACGATCTACAACACCTGTCAGATGACTGATTATGTGTTTGACCCACGGGAGCATGGCTCCAACCTGGGGGCCTTGCCAGACACCTTCCTGAAGATGCCGGGCATTCGCCGCAGCATCCACCCGACCCATTCGGTATCCGCCCTGGGCCCGCAGGCGGAATACATCGTCAGCACCCATCATCTTGCACCGTCCATCTTTGGTGAGGGGTCGCCATGGGAACGTTGCCTGCAGGTGAATGCCAAGGTGCTCGGGCTGGGTATCACCATGGGGCCGGTCACTTTCTACCATCTGCTGGAAGACATGTGGCTGGACCGCTTTCCCTTGCCGGTGCGCCTGCCTGAGGTCTTCAAGCTGAAATGCCGGGACTGGGAAGGCCAACTGATCGAGGTGCCCGTCACGCCGCTCGATCCGCAATACAACCCGCGTCGGATCGACAACAAAGCGCGGGCGGATCTGCAGCAGTTTTTCATGGATGACTTCAGTCGAGTGGGTATTTTGAAGCCTGGTAAGGTGGGCGAGGCCAGTGCCTGGTATGTGACGGCACAGGATTTCTATGCCCGCCTGGAATGGCTGGCGGCACGTGGCATCACCATCTACGCCGAGCCAGAACAGATCGCCAAACCGGTTCTGGAATGAGTAATCTACGTTCGCAAGTGGTATCGGGCCTGCGTTGGACGGCAGGTGCGCGGATCGTGTCACAGGTCTTCACCTGGGCGATGACCATCATTGTCATCCGGCTGCTGACACCGGGTGACTATGGCCTGTTGGCCATGGCCAATATCTTCGTGGCCTTTCTGATGCTGATGTCCGAGATCGGTCTGGGGCTGTCGATCGTGCAGGCGGATAAGGTCGAGCTGCCGGAGCTGCGGCAGATCTTCGGTTTGGTCATCCTCTCCAACATGAGCTTGTGCGTGTTGTTGTTGGTGTTGGCGCCATTGATTGCCAGCTTTTTCAACGAGCCGCGCCTGACCATGGTGATTCAGGCGCTGGCGGCGCAGTTCCCGCTGGTCGCCTTGACCTCCATTCCCAAAGCCCTGCTGGAACGCAAGATGGACTTCAAACCTGCCTCGATGTTGGAGGCCATCAGCGCCATCATCAATGGGGTGGTGGTGCTGCTACTGGCCTATTGGGGCTATGGAGTGTGGGCGCTGGTGTGGGGCAATCTGGTCGGGCTGCTGCTGCGGGCGATCGGCTTTCAGATCATGTCGCCTTTTCGCGAGTGGCCTACCTTCAGCTTGGCAGGCATGCGGCGCTTTGTGTTTTTTGGCGGGCATGTCACGCTGGCCCGTATGTTGTGGTTTTTTTATTCACAGGTTGATTCCTTCATCGTCGGCAAATTGCTGGGCAAAGAGCCGCTGGGTATCTATTCGGTGTCCATGCATCTGGCTGGATTACCAGTGGCGCGGGTGTCGTCGGTGTTGAATCAGGTTGCCATGCCAGCCTTCTCACGGGTGCAGAATGACCTGGGCGCAGCCAGTGCCCACTTTCTGAAAGCAGCACGGCTGATGGCGTTCGTGGTGTTCCCCGTATCATGGGGAATGTCGGCGGTCGCACCAGAGCTGGTCGATCTGCTGATGGGTAAGCATTGGGCGGGCGCGGCCATGCCGTTGCTATTGCTGTGCCTGATCATGCCGTTTCGCATGTTGAGCAGCATGATTCCGGCTGCAGTACAGGGATTGGGCAGGCCAGAGGTGTCGGTGATGAATCAGATCTCCGCCTGTGTGGTCATGCCGATAGCGTTCGTGATCGGCTCGCAGTGGGGCCTGCTGGGAATCAGCATTGCCTGGGTATTGGGCTTCCCGCTGGTGCTGTTGGGCAATCTGTTCCGGGCCATGCCGGTGGTGGGGCTGACCGTGTGGCAATTGGTGCGCAGCCAGGTCCCCCCGGCCATCTGCGCCGGTGGCATGTGGGGCGCGGTGGAATTGCTCAGGTTGGTGGTGGGCGACTTGGCGCTCATTCCACGGCTGTCGCTGCTGGTTGCCAGCGGCGGCGCCATGTACGTGTTGTTGGCTTGGTCGATCAACCGGGCCGGCTGCCAGGAGGCGCTCGGTTTTTTCCGGCGCAAGGGCTGAGATGTCAACCACGCACGCACCCCTGCAACCGGCCACCCGCATCAATGTGGTGGAAGCGGCACGGGGGCTGTGCGCTGGCTATGTGGTGCTGGCTCATGTGTTTCAAATCCTGGGCTATAAATACTCGCTGTTGGGGGCAGCGCCCTTGCTGGTGGACCTGGCTTCGGGCTACCCACACGAGGCGGTGCTGTTCTTCTTCCTGCTGTCGGGCTTCAGTATCCACTATGCCAGCATGGATCGTCCGCTGAATCACACGGCAGGTGTCTGGCACTATCTCTACCTACGCTTGCGCCGGGTCTATCCGATTTTTCTGGTTGCCGTGGCGGGCATTTTTGGTCTGTATGGCTTGGGCCTGATGCTGGGAGTGCCGCATTATCAGCAGATCTGGCAGACACTGCGCTGGCAGGATGTGCTGGCCACTGTGACATTTGTGGCGGATCGTGTTACCGCTTGTGGCCGAATCGCAACCGTGTTGCCAACCAATCCCCCATTCTGGTCGCTATCGTATGAGATGTTCTATTACCTGCTGTACCCCGCCTTCTGGTGGGTGTCGCAGCGGCGCTCCATCTGGGCCATGGTCTGGCTGGGGGCCGGTATCAGTGTGGCGGCGGTAGTGATCGGGGCCTGGCAATGTGGGCATGGGTCGAATGTATTGGGCCTGTACTATGTGTGGTGTCTGGGCGCGTTGGTGGCGGAATACAAACGGCGCGGGCTCATCCTGCCCATCCCTCGTCCGATTGTATATGTGCTGCCCTATCTGGCCATGCTGGTCGTATGGTTGATTGCGCAATCACGGTTGGTGGCCTTCGAAACTCCCTTTTGGGTGACCGCTTTCTTTGTGGTGCTGGCCTACCCGGTTTCGCAGGCCCGATCCCAGCTGTTGTCAGGTTGGCGCAAAGCCATGGTTTTGGCCGTCATCCTGGGGGGATGGTTGGCGGTGGTGGGCCTGACGCAGTTCAAATCTGTCGCTGATAACATGCTAGTGTTTCATCAACGACTGGTGTTGTTCTCGTTGATCTGGCTAGGGTTGGTCATCAGCGATGGTCAGCCTTGGCGGGCTTCGTTCACTCGTTGGCTGATAGAGCGATTGTATGGTTTGGGCGGTATCTCCTATGCCTTGTATCTGATCCATTACCCCGCCCTGGTCTGGATGCGGGAGTGGACGCTCCATCAAGGCTTGGCTATTCATTGGGGGCTGACAGTGATTCCGCTGGTGCTGCTGGCGGCTTGGTGGTTGGAGCGCTGGCTGCAACCACGGCTGGTGCCCTGGTTGGACAAGGCATTCAAGGTATTGCCCACGCAGAAAGCTGCGGCAGCCACGTGAATGTATCGAGCAGGGGCGGCCTATTGGCCAAGTAGGTGTTGGGTGGTGTAGGTATCGGCGTGCCGGATGTCATTCAGTCGGCGCGATGTTGTGTAGCATGGCCTGCTGGTGACTGCTGGCAGCGTCATTTCATAGGTGGCATTCAGCCAAGTGTGTTGTCGTCATGCGTGACCTTTTACTCGTCGGTTTTATCCTGGGTTCGGTGCCCTTCATCCTCAAGCGCCCTTGGATCGGCGCTGTCATGTGGGCATGGGTGAGCCTGATGAACCCACACCGTTTCACCTGGGGGTTTGCTTACAACTTCCAGGTTGCCATGATCGTCGGTGCAGCAACATTGTTGTCGTTGGTCATGCATCTCAAAGAGGTCAAAGCCCCACCCAGAAACGCTGCCATGGTCGCACTGGGCATCTTTGTCCTGTGGCTCAACATCACCTTGCCATTTTCATTCAATTTGAATGAGGTCTATGGCATGTGGGACAAGGTGATGAAAATCATGCTGATGCTGTTCGTGACGGGCATGTTGATCATCGAGAAAAAGCAGATTCAAGTGCTGATCTGGGTGGTGGCACTCTCCATTGGTTTATTGGGTTTGAAGGGGGGGATCTTTACCGTATTGCAAGGCGGCGAGAACCGCGTGTGGGGGCCAGCGGGCTCTTTCATCGAGGGCAACAACGAAATCGGTTTGGCCTTCATCATGGCGATCCCATTGATGTATTACCTGCATGAACAAGTCACGGACAAACGTATCCGCTGGGGAGTATTGGTCTGCATTGGCAGCAGTGCCGCTGCAGCGTTGGGCACCCACTCGCGGGGTGCATTACTGGCCATTGCCGCGATGACTTTCTTCCTGTGGCTGAAAAGCCCGCGTAAGTTATTGAATGGGTTCATCATCCTGCTGCTGTCGCCATTGCTTTACTTCTTCATGCCTGACAAGTGGCATGACCGGATGGCCACGATTGAAACCTATGAGGAAGATGCTTCCGCCATGGGGCGGATCAATGCCTGGAAAATGGCGTATAACCTGGCGTCTGACAACTTCTTTGGTGGAGGTTTCCAGATCTACGACGGCAATACCTTCGCGCGTTATGCACCCGTCCCTGAAGATGTGCATGCTGCGCACAGCGTCTATTTCCAGATATTGGGCGAGCATGGCTTTGTCGGCCTGTTCCTGTACCTGCTGGTCGGCTTTCTCACTTGGCGCCTGGCCAATCGACTGATCAAACAAACCGATGGCAAATCTGACCTGCGCTGGATATCGTTGTTCTGCCGGATGAGCCAGGTCAGTATCGCTGGGTTCGCCGTGGGCGGGGCCTTTTTGAGCTTGGCCTATTTCGATCTGACTTATTATCTGTTGATCATCATGAGCACCATGGATCGCTGGCTGAAAATGAACCCGATCACCACGGCCATCAAGCTGCCATTGGCAGCCGGGCAGGTGGGCCCATTGCAGACAGCCTCAACAGAAAGGCGGACATGATGACTGGTATGCTGACCCGCTTGATTGGTGGTCGTGGTCTCAAGCAAGGGCTGAATATTCTGATCTACCACCGCGTGCTGGATACGCAAGATCCTTTGTTTCCCGGTGAGCTGACCCGGCAGCAGTTTGAGTGGCATCTGCGTTGCCTGGCGCGGGAATTCAACGTATTGCCGCTCACAGAGGCCATCGAGCGCCTGCAAAAGAACAGCCTACCCACTGCCGCCGTCGCCATCACCTTCGACGACGGCTATGCGGACAACTACACCGTTGCCCTGCCGATGCTGCAACGGCACGGCTTGCCCGCGACTGTCTTTGTCGCCAGCGGCTATCTGGATGGTGGCATGATGTGGAATGAACGTGTCATCCACTGCATTCGTACCGCACCTGACGGCGAGATCGATCTACAGGCGCTCAATCTCGGCGCCCACCAGGTCAGCACGCCCGCCAGTCGTACCACCACCATCCGGCACCTGCTCGGCAAACTCAAATACCTTGATTGGCAGACCCGGGAAGATCAGGTCAATGCCCTGGTTGCCCACCTGGGCGTGACATTGCCAACCGACCAGATGATGACTTCCATGCAGCTGCGGGCCATGGCGGCATCAGGTATCGAGATCGGCGGCCATACCCGCCTGCACCCGATCCTGGCCACCCTGAGCCGTGAACAGGCCCGGCAGGAGATGGTCGATGGCCGTGATGAGCTCACCGCCCTGATCGGCTACCAGCCCAGGCTGTTTGCCTACCCCAACGGCAAGCCACGCCAGGACTATCATGCCGAGCACGCTGAGCTGGCTCGCGAGCTTGGCTTCACCGCCGCTGTCTCTACCGCCTGGGGCTGCGCCCGCAGCAACAGCCCTGTATTCCAGCTCCCCCGGTTCACACCTTGGGATCAATCACCATTCAAGTTCCAGCTACGCCTGGCCAGGAGTTTTCGTAGCCAGACACATGACGTGGTATGAGCCATTTCACGGCATGATCCCGAATTCGCACAGTCTCGGTTATGTATCAGCACATCCCAGATCATTTGCCACCTGCAAAGGCCCTCGATAGGTTTGGCTGATGCCGCAACAGGCCAGCACAGTTTTTGCATGTGTCGATCCATAACTGTAGCTGTGCGTGGTGCCGACACGGCCTTACACTGGGTGTTCATTCATTGACAAGGCATGGCCCCATGTTTTCCGAGCGCATCGAACGTCTATCGGGCTCGCTGATCCGCGAGATCCTGTCTCTCACTCAACGACCAGGCATGATTTCCTTTGCTGGCGGCCTCCCCGCCAGCCATATGATGCCTTGTTTCGATTTCACTCAACTGCCTGCCGAGCTTCGCCAGTATGGGCCCAGCGAAGGCGAGCCGATTCTGCGGGAAAAGATTGCTGAACATGTTCGGCAGCTGGGTATCCAGGCCACGGCTGAACAAGTGCTTGTCCTATCTGGCTCGCAACAGGCCCTCGACCTTGTTGCCAAATTATTCATCGACCCAGGTACGCCCATGCTGGTCGAGGCGCCAACCTATCTGGCCGCACTTCAGAACTTCAAGCTGTTTGGTGCAGACCTACACGAGCTGCCGCTGAGCGCGGCTGGCATCGACCCAGAACAATTGCGGCAGACGGCGCAACGCACCCGTCCAGCCTGCTGTTATCTGATCCCTACCTTTCAGAACCCATCGGGCTACTGCTACAGCCCTGAGACCCGTGCAGCGGTATCGCAGGTGTTGGATGATTTGATGCTCCCGTTGATTGAAGATGAACCCTATCGTGAACTTGCCTATGATGCCGTTGAGCGTCGCCCGCTTTGTGCCGGCTTGAAACAAGCGCCTTTCATCTATTGCGGAAGCTTCTCGAAAACGGCCACGCCAGGGCTTCGGGTGGGCTATCTGGTGGCCAGCCCCAAACTGATGCCGTATCTGATCAAGCTCAAGCAGGCCGCCGATCTGCATACCAATCGGGTAGGCCAGTATGTGCTGGCCAAGTGGCTGGATACGCCGGACTACCATGCGCATATCGCTACGATCCGGCAATACTACCGCCAACAGCGCGACACCATGATCGATGCCCTGAACCGGCATTGCCAAGAGCTGGCCGAGTGGGAGACACCGCCAGGCGGCTTGTTTATCTGGGCCCGTCTGAGGAAGCCGTTGGATACCCGAGAGATCCTGAAAACCACCATGGCCCGCAATGTCGCCTTCATGCCAGGCGAGCCCTTTTTTGCCACACCAGTGGATACAGCAGGGTGCATCCGGTTAAACTTCAGCCACGCGTCGGCAGACGCGGTTGAACAAGGCATCGCCATTATCAAAGACGCTTTACAGGACGCATTTGTCAACCTGAAAAGTTGATGTGCCGACCTTGACTTTCGATAAGTTGTTCACATAGTGCAAGAAAACGGGCAAACCAGAGGCTGGCAAGCAATCTGGCGCACAAATCAAATTCAAGTGTTTGATTTTAATCAAATTATTTTATTGCCGTTTTTTTGCACAATCTAATAAATGGCCTTTCAAGTTGAGAACTTGCTCCGTTTTTCACTCATATTCCACAAAGTTATCCACAGAAACTGTGGATTTCTTGAAAAGTGCTTGCCAGTGAACCACCTAGCGTAACTTGGTGAGAAATTACCGCAACATGACAATCTGAAATCGTTACGCATGACCATCGCCCGAATTGCTCTGGATGTCCCATTGGCTGGCCCTTTCGACTATCTGGCCCCCCAGCTGACCCAGGAGGATGTGGGCCGACGGGTCGTTGTGCCTTTCGGGCCCCGAAAAATGGTGGGTATTGTGCTGGACATCACCCCGCATAGTGATTACGATCCGGCCAAGCTCAAACCAATCAAGCTGGTGCATGCAGATATGCCGCCGCTTGCTGCCGATGTCTTGGCCACCTGCCAGTTCTGCTCAGATTATTATCACCACCCATTGGGCCAAGTCATTTTCACTGGCTTGCCTGGTCGCCTGCGGCAAATCGAGGCCTTTACCCGCCCTGCGGGCTCCCACTGGTGCCTCACTGAGCAGGGGGCGCATGCGCTGCCTTCGGCCATCACGCCGCGCGCCCGGGCGCAGGCCAAGCTGTTGGTAGCATTACAAGCCAACCCATTGGGTGCGGACCAAGCCCAGCATATCTCTGCCAATGCTCCGGCGATCTTGCGCAAATGGGCTGCAAACGGCTGGGTGCAGCGAATGACACCGGCCAGATCACCTTACCCCCATGCCCCAGCAAGCCCGTCCCTGACAGATGAGCAGCGCGCAGCGATTGATCTGGCCCAGTCACATGCTGGATTTCAAGTCATGTTGCTACATGGCGTAACCGGCAGCGGCAAAACAGAAGTCTACCTGCAGCTGATTGCCAAAGCGTTGGCTCAAAGTCGGCAGGCCCTGATTCTGGTGCCGGAGATCAATCTTACCCCGCAGCTGACCTTGCGCTTCAGTGAGCGATTCCCTGAGCGACGGATCGTCAGTCTGCATAGTGGCCTGGCTGATGGCGAACGGGCCGACAACTGGCTCGCGGCGCAATCGGGGGAAGCGGATATCATCCTAGGCACCAGGCTGGCGGTATTCACCCCCATTCCCAGGCTGGGCCTCATTGTCGTCGATGAAGAGCATGACGGCTCCTTCAAGCAGCAGGAGGGCTTGCGCTACTCAGCCCGCGATGTTGCCATCTATCGTGCGCATGTGCGGGACGTGCCAATCATCCTTGGCTCGGCTACTCCCTCGCTCGAAACCTATCACAACGCTCAGACAGGTCGGTACCGATATGCCAAGCTCAGCCGACGCGCTGTACAGTCCGCCCGGCTCCCCACCATCCAAACCATCGATACCAGCCGACTGCTTTTGCAGGACGGGCTGTCCGATCCATTGGTCAATGCGCTGCACGCCAGACTGCAAGCCGGCGAACAGAGCTTGGTATTCATCAATCGGCGCGGATACTCACCTGTACTATTCTGTGGGGAATGTGGCTGGATCGCAGGCTGCAAGCGCTGCTCTGCCCGATTGGTCGTCCACCTGCGTGCGCGCCAATTGCGATGCCACCTCTGCGGGCATGAAGAGCCCATCGTCAGCGCCTGCCCAGACTGCGGCAATCAGGACATCCGCCCGCTTGGCGTGGGCACGCAGCGCATCGAGGCCGCGCTGGCCGACCGGTTGCCCGAAGCCCGCATCATCCGGGTCGATCGAGATGTCACCCGCCGGAAAGAAGCCTTCACAGATATCCTGTCCGATATTCATCAAGGCAAGGCCGATATCCTGATCGGTACCCAGATGCTGGCAAAAGGCCATGATTTCCCGAATCTCTCTCTGGTATGCGTGCTGAATGCCGATAGCGGGTTATACAGCGCCGATTTTCGCGCCACAGAAAAACTGTTTGCACTCTTGTTGCAAGTGTCAGGCCGCGCCGGTCGCGCTGAGATTCCCGGGGAGGTCTTGATCCAGACACAATTTCCCAATCACCCGTTACTGCATGCATTGATCACCCACGACTTTGACAGCTACGCCAGGCGCCTACTGACGGAGCGCCAACAAGCGCAATTCCCGCCCTTCGTCTATCAAGCCATACTTCGCGCCGAAGCCCCCGACATCGATCAAGCCATCGCCTTTCTCGACCGTGCCAAAGCCCTGGCCGAGCAACTTGACTCCCCCGTCACCTTGTTCGACCCCGTGCCATCACCATTGTCCAGGCTGGCAGGGCTCGAACGCGCCCAGCTGTTGGTGCAACACCCATCCAGAAACATCCTGCAGACCCTGCTGAAGCACTGGCTCCCCCATCTGCACGCCTTGAGCGACCGCCAGATCCGCTGGATTATCGACATCGACCCACAAGACCTGTGACCGCGCCTACCACTTAAACCACGCTGCCGTCCAAGGCCGACACACACGACTCATACTCAAGCTGTTAGCCCCTCATAAGGCAAGTGTTAAATTTTGCAACGACCACCTTGCCACGTTGAAAAACCCCGCTAAAATGCCATTCGAATATTCAGACATTGCTCTCCGCACTCAATAATCCACTCGGAGCACCCATGCACCCAGTCGTCCGTCTAGCCCTCGCCGGGCTGATCGCCTCACTCGGCAGCGTTGAAGCAGAAACCACACCAGGCACCGCACTGGATGTCAAAGTCACCCGCCAAGGTGAGGAAGTGATCGTAGACTGCGACATGCATACCGACGTCAGCCAAGAAGAAGCCTGGGCCGTTTTGACCGACTTCGATCACATGGCACGCTTTGTACCCAACGTGCAGGAAAGCACCATCATCGAAAAGAAAGGCGAACAGCTACGCGTTCACCAAAAAGGACGAGCCCGATACGGCCTGCTCAGCTTCGGCTTCGAATCCGTACGGGACATCGAACTCAAACCCATCTCAGAAATCCGCTCGAAAGCAATCAGCGGCAATGTCAAATCAATGAACGGCGTCACTCGTCTTTCTCAAGATGGCCATGGCAGCACCCACATCACCTTCCATTCCGTCAGCGTCCCTGGCGTCTGGATACCACCCGGCGTCGGCATTGCTTTCATCAAAAACGAAATTTCCGAGCAATTTCAAGGCATGCTTACTGAAATGAAACGCCGCCAGCCCCCAAGCATGACCGAGCAAAAACAAGCACACCAAAAATTCTCACACGATTTTGAAAAAAACTCTTGACGCAAAAAGCTCGATAGTATTTAATGGCGACCTCTCGACGGCCAAGTAGCTCAGTTGGTAGAGCAGAGGACTGAAAATCCTTGTGTCGGTGGTTCGATTCCGCCCTTGGCCACCAAAATTCAGCGCCCAACTGTTCTCAGTTGGGCGTTTTCATTTGTGCTTCCCGCATGACACGCGGGGTTCCCGCACATTCTGCGTGTGCGACCGGGGTCCTATGGCCTGGCAGGAACATCCCCGGTTGCCCTCCATTCCGCCCTCTCTTCTCTCGAAATCGGCGCTAACTTCTTCGCCGTGGCACACGCAGACGGCGCTGTTCGTCAACCACTTATGCGTGCGCCGACGGGAATGGTTGGCTCGCGGGTTTGCACGAGCAAAGCAGAACGGCAAACCCGCGAGGCCAGCCTCCACGTCAACCCTTGGGCGGGAACGGATCGTCACCGTAGCTGTTGCGCTCACGGATCTGGCCGTTCCGCCCTTGGATGAGCATCTCGCTCTGCTGGTTGATGGCGATGTCCCGCGCACGGTCAATCGCCTGTTGCTGCGTGTCATGGATGGAGGTGAGACGGTCGTTGCCTTCTCCCCGCACACCCCACTGATCACCGCCGTTGATGGGTACGACCCATTGGTTCTTTCCGCCCATTTCAATCTCTCCAAAAAAATGAAAAAGTCAGGCTCTTGAAGTCGGCGCGAGCCAGGCGCTTCGGTGCTGAATTCATGTCATGACGTTCGCCCCCTTTCCAGTTGCCGAACACGGCATCGCATACAGTCCAGCGCGTTGCTGTGTGACGACGAGTGCCCCGTAGGCTGCCAGTCGAGCCTCGTGCTCCGGCTTGCCCTTGTCCTTCGACTTGATCTTGAACAGGTCAATCGGCTTGTCGCTCTTCTGGCCAGCGCGCTGCATGATCCTTTCGCCGTCCACCTCGGCACCCTTGAATGACCAGAGCGCTTCGAACACCTTGGCCTGACCTTGGGTGAATCGGATTGGTGTGGACTGCACATCCGGCAGCGTTGCCCACTTGAAGTCGGCCGAGAACGGCCCGTTCACTGGCGCGGCCGGATCGGCCACTGCTGGCACTGCAAACGGCACCGAGGGGATGAAGGTGATTACGCCGCCATAGAATGTGAAACGTTCATCCAGTGCCAGCCATTCCACGCTGGAGCCGAAGGGCGATCCACGCGTCGTGCGCGGCCTGGGAGTGATGACCCGGATGTTGCTTCCCGCCACCCGAATACGATCCAGCAAGGTCGGCTCATGCAGCACTCTCGTCAGATCTCGGGCCAGCACGACCGGAGAGCTGCGGGCATTACCGAGCCGCCAAGCACCGTCGCCCAAGTCATCGATGTCATCGCGGCTCTCGATGTCGAGCGCGAGGCGCATTTTCTGCCGCAGCCAGTCTTCGTCCAGGGCCAACGCCGCACCGTCGATTGCCTCGACAGGAACCTGGCCACACTCCGGGCACCGGCAGATCCGACCGCCCCTTCCATCGCCCCAGACCTGCGCCCGATGCTGCTGACAGTGGGGACAGAGCACAAAAAACTGATCCACCACTGTTGGCCTGACGGCTTTGCCGAGCATAGACAAAGCAGATACCTCGCGTGGCGACAGCGTGGCACGCAGCACCGGCGTGCCACCTGCGAACAGCCGGCAAACCAGGGCCCAGGCATCGTGCGTCGTCATTGGTCAGTCCTCGAAAGCGGATGAGGAACTGACTGGGTCGGTCTCTGGCGGCAACTCCTGGGCGCTGAGGGTCTGGCCCTTCTGCAAGATGCCCACCGCAACCAAGTAGCCTTCCAGCTGCGCCTGCATCTTCGCGTCGAACTTGTGCAGGTTCAGCCGCCCTTTGCTGGTCACTTCGATGGTGACCACCTTGGGGCGAGTCCTGCCCGGCTCGGGTGGGTAGTAGAGATTGACCTGCGCCGCCGTCACCGCCCACTGCCCCTCCAGCGGGCCCGGCAGCTTCTCCTTCAGCAAATCGTGCACCGAGCGTTGCTGGCTGGATTGCATCGCCGTGCATTCGATCTTCAGCGCCGTGTCAGGGCTGAGCAGGGTGAGTGCCTTCAACTGAACCATCGAGAAGCCGTCCTCGAACGCATCCGGCACATCGAACCCGGTGCGCAGCATCGACAGATCCAGAGTCGGCGACTTGATCTTGTGAGCGCTTGCTTTCACGCCCAGCACATGCTCCGCGAAGGCCTCGACCAGCATTTGCTGATACTTTGCGCCGCCGCGCACCAGCGTGCGCACTACACCGGTGGACTTGGCGTACTCCAGCACCATGTGGATGTTGGGGTTGCCGACCCGGCGTTTCAGGGTCGCTCCCTCGAACTCCAGGCGCAGCATCGCCATGTCCTTGACATGGACCGACAGCAGGAACACGCCCGGGCTGCGCTCGACCAAGTGCGCCACGCTGCCGTCTCCGCATTGGAGTTCGCGCTTGTAGAAGGCCGAGATGGCGTGACGCAACGCGGTCAGATTGGCATCCGAACCGTTCGGTTGGCGTTTCAGGCCAAGATCGTATTGCTGTGTCTGTTGCCCATGCTGTTCCCAAAAGCTGAAGTCATAGGCACGCTCGAACAGTGCCGGGTGGTGGACGTAGAGCCAGAAGGAACGATGGATGTCGCTTGCACACAGCGTCAAACCCGCCAAAGCGGCACCGTCGGTCACGGCCGCCTCAAACATCGCCTGCTTACCAGCCGCATCGCCCAACTGAACGCTGGCCATGAGGTTGGCCGTCATCCGGTCGCGGGCAGCAATGTCGGGCCAGACTTTGACCGCTTCGACCAGAAACTGGCTGGTCTCCGGTGTGTCATCCCAGGCAAAGCCATCGGGCACAGGCAGGCTATGGGTGGTCAGGAAGTCGCGCAGCGTGGCGTCCACCGGCAGCTCGAGCATCACGTCGACAAAGGTCTTCTTCATCTTGATCGTCCTTTCTGGATCGGCGTCGAAGGTCTGCGACCGATGTACGGACTGCACTGGCCAGCGACTAGGTTACTGAACACGCACCCCACACAAGTAAAGCAGCGAGATACAAGCGCGATTCTGAACCTCAGATTTCCGCTTGTCAATCAAAGCGGCACATCTAGACCTTATTTGTATCTCGCGGCTATACTAGCGGTCTTGTTTTTGTTAACTGACTGTTTTCCCCTACAGGAGCATCGCTATGGCTTCAGCGTTCGGAGCACGCCTGCGACGCTTACGCGAGGCGAAGAAATTGACCTTGCAACAGGTCGCCGACGAAGTCGGCTGTACCAAGGCGTATATATGGGAACTGGAAATGAAGGACGGCCAGCGTCCATCCGCTGAACGGGTCCAGGCCTTGGCCAGGGTGCTGGGCGTGACGATGGAGGACATCATGGGCGAGCCCATTGAACAGGTTCCTCAGGCCAGTCCAGAAGATGTGGCCTTCTTCCGCGAGTACGCTGGAATGACGGACGAGGAGAAGGATCGTTACCGTCAGGCACTCAAAATCATGTTCCCCGACAAGAACTAAGGCGGTCTGACAATTGAGCTCATCCCAGCCCCTAACTGGTTCCATCGCGGCCAGCACCGTCTTGAGATGGTTGCGGGCGTGGCACGCCGACGGCATGCCGGATGCCGTGGATCTGGAAGTCGTCCGGCAAATGCTTCCAGAGACGCCTTACGGCAAAGGGGTGCGGGAGATCAAAGCCCCGATGGTGCTGGACGTCAATGCCTGCGAAGGCATGCTCGTGCGCAACCCAAAGGACACGGCCGAGTGGGGTATTTTCTATAACGGCAAGGCCAATCCAGAACGCCAGCGCTTCACCATCGCCCACGAGCTGGGCCACTTCATCCTCCACCGAGATCAGCGGCAAAGTTTCAACTGCGACAAGGAAAGCGTGTACTCCGGCGCTGACACCATCCGTGTCATCGAACGTGAGGCGGACGACTTTGCCAGCAACCTGCTGATGCCTGGCGACTTGCTGCGCGAGTGGATCTCGAACCAGCGTATCGACCTGCATGTCCTGAGCGCGCTTGCCAAACGATTCCAGGTGTCGTTCGAGGCGCTGTGCATCCGGTTCATCAAGTTCACGACGCAGCGGGCAATCCTTGTCTATTGGGACAACGGCTTCGTGAAGTACGAATGGCGCAGCAGCAGCGCGGTCAAGACGCGCGCTCGCATCCGGCGCACTGACGATCCGCAAGAACCGTTACCCGGCACCCTGGCTGCTGATTCCACTGTTGAGCAGGAGTGGGATGGCACGGAGATGTCTGCCGCGATCTGGTGCCCGGAGGAGGCGCCACACATGAAGTTGCGCGAGTTCAAGCACAGCTACACCACAGGAGATCGCGTCCTGACCCTTCTGCTGCTGGAAAGCGCTGAACCAAGATCATGGGATCGGTCTTGGCAAGACGGCGAGAGCTTCGACAGCTATGACCAATTCGTCGCCAACGGCCAGCATCCCGTTCGGTGACGCCTGAGAAGAAGGCCAACGATGGAAATTCTTGAAGCGTATTGCGAAGAACTTGGGGGCGTCGTTGAAATCTACGAAGCGCAGGAAGAATACTTCGCCCAGCCAGCAGCCAATAGGCATCGCTTTAAGTTCCGTTGCTCAGACGCCGCGTGTCGTGCCGCGAAAAACCCGCTCGTTGTGGGCGTGAATTACGACAAGAACGCGGAGGAATCCGACAAGTACCAGCAGCCGCACTTCAAGTCGCACACGAACCATCCGCATATCGATACGTGCGTTTGGGTCGTGAGCGACGCGGGCAAGCGTGAAGAAAATCCAAGTGGAAACGAGCGCGATGATGTTCGCCATCCCCGTCCGAAGGCGACGAACGTCGTCGATGTCTTCGAGCCACGCCACTCCGACACCTTGTTGGGTGCTGCTTCCGCAGATGCGCGTCCGCCAGCAGTCGTTTCGAATGACGCGCCGCAGGAGGATGGTGGCCAAGCAGGTATTCGTGCAGGAACCACGACCACATCTCGTCTGGAAAAACTGATCGACTGCTGGTCGAACATGGAGCTAGATGCGCGCCGCCACCATCGCATCACAATCAATGGCCGCACGCTTACTTACCATCAGCTATGCCTCCGCATCATCACCATATCCGAAGAAGAAAACGGATCGCGGGTTGTCTATGGTGGCGCTCGTGTCAGAGCTTGGCCTGAAGATAAGCCCACTCACTACTACGTGAATTTCATCGACGGATGTGATCGCTTTCCAGAAGTAGGGGGCGAAAAATCGCTGACAATTTCCCTACCCATCAAGCGCCTAAAGCAGTCACGGCGCGGAGCCTTGCTTACGGATCGCATTGAGCAAGCATCGCAGCCAAATCATTACTTGAAGGTCTATGCTTGGGGAGATATCACGGCTCGCACCGGGAATAAAAAGGGCTACGAACTGGAAGTGGCTGCTTTGGACAACCTCGTGCTCAAGGTAGTCAAGAAAAAACCGGCGGAACGAAAGTAAACACCCACACTCGATACTCCAGACTAGGTGCTTGCCTTCGGGTGTTGATATATGCCGTCGCCCACACAATCTCCGCCTCCCCAATTGAAGAACGCATCAAGATGTGCAGCAAGCGGGTGACCAGCGACGGCATCCATGCGATTCAACGGGCCATAGAGAGCATCAGTATCCCGGCTCTTGAAAAGGTAGTTCAGGCTGTTCGCCAGCACATCGGCAGCAAGCACCAGACCGTCACTATCGGGCATTGTCACGATGGACAGGCTGCTCACCAATGGCGAAAAATCGAGTTCAGGCGGCCACTGCACAGTGGTCGTGACTGAGCCAGTCACGACCCTTTTCTCGACAGCGTCAAAGCCTGTTGCTGTCGCAACGCTTGGGTCGTTGTCGAGAAGGTCTCCGGCAACCTCGGTGAATCTCTTCACGAGCGGTGTGTCCACTTGATCCGTCCGAATCTCGATATCCACGCCTTGCCGGTCACGCTCCGAAAGAAAAGCGACAAGATGCGAGTAGAGGCCGGAAAACAGTTCCACATGCATGGACGCTGCCTCTTCACGCTGGCTGCCGCGCTTGATTCGAGGCTCCGCGCCACCACGCGCGGCACGCAATGCTTCGGCACTCTGCTTGAGAGTCTGAATGAAGGTTTGATGATGCGAATGCAAACCGGCAACATGGATTGCATACCAGAAGCATGGCAATTTCGTGTTCTTGATTGCCGCGAAAAGTTCGTGCCGCAGGGCTTCCTGTTGTGCAGGGGCGAGATCTGCAATGTGCAGCTTTCCTGATGCCGGCGTATAGCGGGCTGCAATTTGATCGAATGTGGGCTTCACTGTCGCCAGACACTCCTCTGGCACCATGATTCCAGCAAACACGCCGACTTCTCCAGGGAAGGCTTCGTCTTGGTTGGCGTAGCCCTTTGCTCCCGATTCATCGCAATAGAAAAATACCGCCGTCACAGTGCCCCCTGTGGTTCTGTTGTTGACTCGCGGGTACAGAACAATCACCTCTAACCCGCGCAATCCCGCTAAATCACGTTACGCGAAGTGCCCTTGGTTTCTAGCATGAGCAACGTTTTCCATCGGAATGCCTGCCATGCCAGAACGCCAACCGTTGTCCATTTTCCCACCGACCGACCAACCACGCCACGCGCATCAAGAAATCGCTGATCTGTTGGCTGCCGCGCTACTGCGCCTTCGTGCCCGCCAATCGTGCGACACCCCCGAAAACAGCGAGCATGTTTGCCTTGGCTTCCCCGGCCAACAGCGCGTGAATGCGAACCCCGATCACAACAACGGAGTTCGCCCATGACAGCACACGCAACCTCACCAACGCCCGCCTCAGTCGCCGCCCGCGTCGGAGCTATTCCCCATCTTTCGATGGACGATCTTTGGGCACTCTGGGACGACCATTTCGAAGAGCGGCCACATCACCACCATCGGGTCTGGTTGGAAAGTCGCCTGGCCTACCGGATGCAGGAGCGCGCGTTTGGCGGCTTGAAACCGTCACTGCGCAAGAAGCTCGAGGATGTTGGTGAAACCGGCATCTTGCCCAAGCAACTGCGCGGCGATAGTCAGCGTCTGTTGCCCGGCTCCGTCCTTACACGCATTTACGACGACATTGAGCATCGTGTGCTGGTGCGTGGATCGAATGATTTCGAGTACCAAGGGCAACGCTTCAAAAGCCTGTCCGCTGTAGCCAAACGCATCACGGGCAGCCACTGGTCAGGTCCGGTGTTCTTTGGCTTGAAGGCACCTGCTTCCAAGAAGGGGGCAGTATGAGCTCAGTGCGTCGAAACCCAACTCCCGCAGTCACGCCAAAGAAGCGCTGCGCCGTGTACACCCGCAAGTCCACTGACGAAGGACTCGACCAGGAATACAACAGCCTCGAGGCACAGCGTGATGCGGGCTTGGCCTTTATTGCCAGCCAACGGCATGAGGGCTGGATTGCCGTCGACGACGGATACGACGACGGCGGCTACTCGGGCGGCAACATGGAACGGCCCGGGTTACGCCGCCTGATGATCGACATCGAAGCGGGGAAGATCGATACCGTGGTCGTCTACAAAATCGACCGCTTGACACGCAGCCTGCCGGACTTTGCCAAGCTGGTCGACGTGTTCGACCGCAACGGCGTCTCCTTTGTCTCAGTCACGCAGCAGTTCAACACCACCACATCGATGGGGCGATTGACGCTCAACATCCTTTTGTCATTTGCGCAGTTCGAACGCGAGGTCACCGGCGAGCGCATCCGTGACAAGATCGCCGCCAGCAAGGCCAAGGGCATGTGGATGGGCGGAGTCCCACCTCTCGGATACGACGTGGTCGAACGCAAGCTCGTCGTCAACGAACGTGAAGCCGAGCTGGTGCGTGACATCTTCCGCCGCTACGCCGAGCACGGCTCGGCTGCGCGACTCGTCCGCGAATTGGAAATCGAAGGGCATACCACCAAGGCATGGGTCACCCAGTCCGGTCGGGAGCGATTGGGGCGAAGCATCGATCAGCAGTACCTCTTTACCTTGCTGCGAAACCGCATCTACCTCGGCGAGATCTGCAATCACGACACGTGGTACTCGGCCCAGCACGACCCCATCATTTCTCAAGAGCTGTGGAACGGGGCACACGCCTTTATCGAGAGACGAAAGCAGGCACCGCGCGAACACCGTGCCAAGCATCCGGCATTGCTGGCGGGGCTGCTGTTCGCACCGGATGGCCAACGCATGCTGCACTCCTTTGTGAAGAAGAAAAACGGTCGGCAGTACCGCTACTACGTGCCTTACCTGCACAAGCGGCGCAACGCAGGTGCCAGCCTGGCTCCGCATACTCCGGACGTGGGCCACCTGCCAGCCGCTGAGATCGAAGACGCGGTGCTGGCAAAAATCCATGCGGCGCTTTCATCGCCCCAAATGCTGATCGCTGTATGGCGATCCTGCCAGCAGCATCCAGTCGGTGCGGCTTTGGACGAAGCACAGGTGGTGGTCGCCATGCAGCGCATCGGTGATGTGTGGTCGCAACTGTTCCCTGCCGAGCAGCAACGGATCACACGGCTGCTGATAGAACGCGTGCAACTACATGGGCACGGCCTGGATATCGTTTGGCGGGAGGACGGCTGGATCGGATTCGGTGCGGACATCAGCATGCATCCCTTGATCGAAGAATCCCAAGAACGTGCCGAGGAGGTTTGGGCATGAACGCCAAGACCAACCACCGACAGCGAGCCGTCCGCATCGAGATCGGGGCGGAAGCCCGCAGCTATGTCAGTGAGGGGCAGAGAGTCACCTTGGTGCCCTTGACGATCAAGCGCCGCCAGAACCGGAAGCTGCTGATACCGCCATCCCCCGAGATCGTGGACCGGATCGGTGGCTTTGATGTGCCGATGATCAAAACGCTGGGCAAGGCTTTCTACTGGAAGCGCTTGATCGATGAAGGCATCTATCCCACCACCACGGATCTGGCGCACGCCATGAAAGTCGAGCCTGGATGGGCTGCCGAGGTTCTGCGCATGACCATGCTGGCCCCCGATATCGTGGAGGCGATATTCGAAGGCCGTCAGCCACGCCAGCTGAATTTACACACCTTGCGCGGCCGCCAAGAGCAACTGCCTCGCGATTGGTCGGCGCAACGCCGATTGCTCGGTTTCTCCGACGCCTGATCTGCTTCCAGACACACCCGATGACGGCGAGCCATGTGCTCGCCGTTTGCATTTCTGCCCTGACCTTTTGGCGAACCAGGAGTTTCGCCGTGGTTCGCCATTGCGTCCCTTAAAGGTTCGCCACCCGAAGTTTGGAATGACACCTGTTACTCAACAACGTCACAGGAGCATTCCATGCAGACACCAGTCAGCAGTATCCCCCGGTCGCCACAGCAGGCGATCAACACCATGTCACCCGGTGATCGCCGCGTGCTCAACGAGAACGAGCTCGCGCAACGCTGGGGCGTTAGCCCCAAGACTTTGCAGCGCTGGCGCAGTGAGGGTCGCGGTCCACGCTACCTGAAGCTGTCCAAGCGTGTCGGCTACCCGGTCGACGCGATCCTCGAGTTTGAGCGCGAAGCGCTGCACGACTCGACATCCGAACGCGCGGCGGTTTGAGGAGAGATGCGATGAACGACATCACCATCTTCCCCGCCGACATTGCAGAGATGTCCGTCAGCCAGCTAGCCGCATTGCCGCCCGCGCAGAAACACGAGATCGACAAAAACCTCGACGCGGCAATCGATTGGCTCAAGAAGGCGCGCACCAAGTTCGACGCGGCACTGGATCAATGCTACGGCGAGCAGGCACGCACCGCGCTGCGCGAATCCGGCCGTGACTTCGGCACCGCACACATCAGCGATGGCCCGCTGCATCTGAAGTTCGAGTTGCCCAAGAAGGTCAGCTGGGATCAGAAGCAACTGGCCGAAATCGCCGAACGCATCGTCACCTCAGGCGAGAAGGTCGAGGGGTACCTCGACATCAAGTTGTCCGTCTCCGAATCCCGTTTCACGAACTGGCCGCCTGCCTTGCAACAGCAGTTCGCCGCCGCTCGCACTGTGGATTCCGGCAAGCCGTCTTTCACCCTTTCCATCGATTCGGAGTAATCACTATGAGCACCAATCTCATCGCTTCACTGCGTAAGCAACTGCCGTCCATCTACGGCGAACACCTTCCCGACGAAATCCGGTATCGCCGCGCCGACGGCCAGGACGTCGTTGTCCCCCTCGATGCCGCCACGGTGGACGAGCTGGCCTTCGCTATCCAGACGGCCAATACGGAATCGCTGGCGCTCGGTCGCCGTCGCACCGCGCTGGAAGAGCTCCACACCGAGGTGCGCAAGCGTGCCGCGCGTGGAGCCGATCGTATCGCCGACGTGTCGTGGGAGGTCTGATCATGAGCGCGATCATTCCCTTCCAGTTCGAAGCGCACGCCGTGCGCGTCCAGGTCGATGAACTCGGGCAGCCGTGGTTCAACGCCACCGATGTCTGCGACGCGCTGGAGATGGGCAATCCGTCTCAGGCGATCAAGTCCCACGTCGATGCCGAGGATCTCCAGAAATTGGAGACCCTTACGGCGGGTGGCCGTCAACGCCAAAACCACGTCAACGAGTCGGGGCTTTACGCCCTGATCCTCGGTAGCACCAAGGATGCCGCCAAGCGTTTCAAGCGCTGGGTCACCAACGAAGTGCTGCCTGCGATCCGCAAGACAGGCGCATATTCGGCTACCTCCACGATGGCCGCCTTGCCCGCGCCCACCCACGACCGGGTCACCGCCATCCTGCTGATCGGCGAAGCGGTCGCCAAGGTGCCGGGCGTCAAGACCGGCATTGCGATGGCTGCAACGTTGACCTGCATTCAGGAAAACACCGGCCTGACCACGGAAGTGCTGCGCCGCGCTTTGCCTGCCGCCAATGAGCCGATCTGCTCGCTCAACGCCACCCAGCTCGGCAAATTGTTGAGTCGCTCAGCCAAGGCCACCAATCAGTTGCTGGCATCTGGCGGCCTTCAGTTCCGCAACGACCGGGACGAGTGGGAGCTGACCGAGGCCGGTGAAGCATGGGCCGAAGCCATGCCGTACTCGCGTAACGGTCACAGCGGCTACCAGATCCTCTGGAATCCGGCGGTCGCGGAACAACTGAAGGAGGTGGCGTGATGTCCCTCCCGATCATTTCCGCGCAGCAGCGCTTGGCCGAGCGCAAGGGTGTGAAGTTACTGATGCTGGGCAAATCCGGCATCGGCAAGACCACCCGGCTCAAAGACCTCGACCCTGCCACCACCTTGTTCCTCGACATCGAGGCGGGCGATCTCGCTGTGGCCGACTGGCCGGGCGACACCATCCGCCCGGCATCGTGGCCCGAGAGCCGCGACTTTTTCGTGTTCCTCGCAGGCCCGGACAAGTCGCTGCCGCCGGAGAGCGCGTTCTCGCAGGCGCACTACGACCACGTCATCGAGAAATTCGGCGACCCGGCGCAGCTGGACCGATACCAGACCTTTTTCCTCGATTCGATCACGCAACTGTCCCGTCAGTGCTTTGCGTGGTGCAAGACGCAGCCAGGTGCCACCAGTGACCGCTCCGGCAAGCCAGATCTGCGCGCAGCCTATGGGTTGCTCGGCCAGGAAATGGTCAGCGCATTGACCCACCTCCAGCACGCACGCGGCAAAAACGTGGTGTTCGTGGCCATCCTCGACGAACGCCTTGATGACTACAACCGCAAGGTGTTCGTCCCGCAGATCGAAGGCAGCAAGACCAGTCTGGAACTGCCCGGCATCGTCGATGAGGTCGTGACGCTGGCCGAGATCAAGGCCGACGACGGCAGTGCCTACCGCGCCTTCGTCACGCACACCGTCAATCCCTACGGCTTCCCAGCCAAAGACCGAAGCGGTCGCCTCGACTTGCTGGAGCCACCGCATCTGGGCGCGCTGATCGCCAAGTGTGCTGGCCAGTCGCCAGCGCCCGTCAGCAGCGGCATCCCCACTACAGAAAACACCACCGAATCCAAGGAGTAATCGCCATGTCGTCCAACTATTTTGATTTCCAAGATGCCGATCCCCAACAGTCGGGCTTTGACCTGATCCCCAAGGGTGCGGTCGTGCCAGTGCGCATGACCATCAAGCCCGGTGGCCATGACGACCCGGAGCAAGGCTGGGGCGGCGGCTACGCCACCGAGTCTTTCGAGACCGGCTCCATCTATCTCGCCGCCGAATTCGTGGTCACGGCTGGTGATCACGCCAAGCGCAAGATGTGGTCGAACATCGGCCTGCACTCCAAGAAGGGCCCGACCTGGGGCCAGATGGGGCGCAGCTTCATCCGCGCTGCGCTTAACAGCGCCCGCAACGTTCACCCGCAGGACAACAGTCCGCAGGCCACCGCTGCGCGTCGCATCCAGGGCTTTCATGAACTGGATGGCTTGGAATTTCTGGCCCGAGTGGACATCGAAAAAGACAGCAAGGGTCAAGACCGCAACGTGGTCAAGATCGCGGTCGAGCCCGATCACCCCGACTACGCAAAGCTGATGGGCGTGCCGTCCAAGGCTTCGGGCAGTGCAAATTCCGGCGCTCCGGCGCAGGCCGCTGCGCCTGCGTATCAGGCACCGGCTCCGCAGCGCGCACCCGTGACGGGTAAGCCGTCTTGGGCCCAGTGAGGGAGGCCGATGAAATGCTGGGTCTGCAAACGACAGGCCCGGGGATTCGGCCACACCGACAACCGTCACGGTGTCGGCAATCCCCGGCGCTATCCCATCGATTGGGTGTTCTGCTCGCAGCGCTGCCAAAACGCGTTTCACGCGTTGTACGGCAACTGGCTGCGGGTCAAGGAAGGTCGCGTCGACAGCAAGGAGGTCGTCATGATCGATCCGTCTGATATCGAGCTGGCCGCGATGAAGAAGTGCCTCAAGGCCTTCGGCGAGGCAGCGGGCGAGATCGGGTTCACCAAGCCGCTGGGCGATTACTCCGAAGCCGAGGCGCTGCAAGTGATCGACGCCATCGTCACTTGCTACACCGAGGCAATGGTCGCGCACCACGAGGCAAGCAAGTACCCGCCGGTGCGTGGCATGACGCCTGCGCCCGACCCTCTGGCCAACCCGTTCGCGGATCTGGAGGACGACCTCCCCTGGGAAGAGCCGAAGGGGAGGAAGCCATGATCGACTTCAACTCCACATCAAGCATCTCCGGTCAGGTCACCGTCTTGGTCGACGCCGGGATGCAGCAGGCTCGTGCCCGCCAGTCCGAACGCCAGTACCTCGGGGCATCGCGTCTCGGCGTGGCCTGCGAGCGTGCGCTGCAGTTCGAGTATGCCAAGGCGCCCATCGACCACGGGCGTGATGTCCCGGGCCGGATGCTGCGCATCTTCGAGCGTGGCCATGTCATGGAGGACTGCATGGTCGCGTGGCTGCGGGATGCGGGCTTTGACTTGCGCACCCGCAAGGCCGACGGCGAGCAGTTCGGTTTCTCGGCGGCTGACGGACGCCTGCAGGGTCACATCGATGGCGTCATCGTCGGCGGACCGGATGGCTTTGCCTATCCCGCGCTCTGGGAAAACAAGTGTCTGGGCAACAAGTCCTGGCGCGAGTTGGAGAAGAACCGCCTTGCCGTGGCCAAGCCGGTCTACGCCGCGCAAGTGGCGATCTACCAAGCCTATCTCGAATTGCACGAGCACCCGGCGATCTTCACGGCACTCAACGCCGACACGATGGAGATCTACACGGAGGCCGTGCCCTTTGACGCAGCCCTGGCCCAACGCATGTCGAATCGGGCGGTGAAGGTCATTACGGCCACCGAGGCGGGCGACCTCCTGCCGCGCGCCTTCAATGACCCAACCCATTTCGAATGCCGGATGTGCGCGTGGCAAGACCGCTGCTGGAGGACACAAGCATGAATACCTCGAATTTGAATCACGTACTGGGCGAGCAGCTGATCGACGTGCGCCAGGCTGCACTGATGTTCAACCTGCCGTCGTATTGGCTCTCACAAGCCAAGGAGCGACAGGAGCGTCGCATTCCGCATTACCGCGTCGGCAAACTGGTTCGCTTCAAACCCAACGAGCTGGAAGCCTGGATCGCTGCGCAGCAGACGTCACACGAGGGTGGTGCCGATGCTTGATTTCAATGACACATCACCACCGGGAGAAACGGGTCGGCGAAACATCAATGACAGCGAGCGGGACGAGATTCGCACTGAACTGATCGCACGCATGGAATCAGTCCTGACCACGATGTTCCCGGCGGGAAAGAAGCGTCGTGGCAAGTTTTTGATCGGGGACATCCTGGGCAGCCCGGGCGACAGCCTCGAGGTGGTACTCGAAGGCGACAAGGCAGGTCTCTGGACGGATCGTGCCACGGGTGATGGCGGTGACATCTTTGCTTTGATCGCCGCCTACCTCGGGGCTAACGTCCACACCGACTTTCCCCGGGTGCTCGACGAGGCTGCTGATCTGCTCGGTCGTTCGCGATCAGTGCCGGTTCGCCGCGTCAAGAAGGAAGCTCCGGTTGATGATCTCGGCCCGGCCACGGCCAAGTGGGACTACTTCGATGCCACCGGCAAACTGATTGCGGTCGTGTACCGCTACGACCCACCCGGGCGCAAGAAGGAATTCCGGCCGTGGGATGCCAAGCGGCGCAAGATGACTCCGCCCGATCCGCGCCCGCTGTACAACCAGCCGGGGCTGGCTGCCGCTGGTCACGTTGTGCTGGTCGAGGGCGAGAAGTGTGCGCAGGCCCTGATCGCCATCGGCGTGGTGGCAACCACGGCCATGCATGGCGCAAATGCTCCCGTCGATAAGACCGACTGGTCGCCGCTGGCGGGCAAATCCGTGCTGATCTGGCCTGACCGGGACGCGCCGGGCTGGGATTACGCTGACCGTGCATCGCAAGCAATCCTGAACGCGGGTGCGACCACGGTCGCCATCCTGGTGCCACCCGATGACAAGCCGGAAGGCTGGGATGCGGCTGACGCCATTCCGGATGGCTTCGATGTGGGGGGCTTCCTTGCCGTCGGCGAGCGGATGCCGGTGATGCGCTCGGTAGAGGAAGCACCTTCGCCAGACTTGCTGACGGGCATCGATTGGACGACCGAGGATGGCTTGTCCAGCGCTTTCACCCGCCGCTATGGCGAGGACTGGCGCTACTGCGCGCTTTGGGGCAAATGGCTGGTCTGGACCGGCGTGCGCTGGAATCCGGATCAGGTGCTCTATGTGTCTCATCTGGCGCGCGGTATCTGCCGGATGGCGTCACTCAAGGCGGACAGCCCTCGGCTCACAGGCAAGCTGGCCAGCTCCGCCACGATCTCGTCCGTCGAGAAAATCGCACGCTCCGATCCCAAGCACGCGTCCACCGCCGAGGAGTGGGATGCCGACGTCTGGGCGCTCAACACACCAGGCGGTGTGGTTGATCTGCGCACGGGCCGCATGCGACCGCACCGGCGCGATGATCGGATGACCAAGGTGACCACGGCCACACCGCAGGGCGACAGTCCGACGTGGCGCGCATTCCTGGCCGACGTCACTGGCGGCGACGCTGAACTGATGGCCTACCTGCAACTGATGGTTGGCTACTGTCTGACGGGCGTGACCAGCGAGCATGCGCTGTTCTTCCTGTACGGGACCGGCGCGAACGGCAAGTCGGTGTTCGTCAACGTCCTGACCACCATCTTGGGCGACTACGCGGCCAACGCGCCGATGGACACGTTCATGGAGGCGCGCACCGACCGGCATCCGACCGATCTGGCGGGCCTGCGCGGCGCACGCTTTGTGTCATCCATCGAAACCGAACAGGGTCGGCGTTGGAACGAATCCAAGGTTAAGGCCATCACCGGTGGCGACAAGGTTTCCGCACGCTTCATGCGCCAGGACTTCTTCGAGTACGTGCCGCAGTTCAAGTTGGTGATCGCAGGCAACCACAAGCCCTCGATCCGCAACGTGGATGAGGCGATGAAGCGGCGACTGCACCTGATCCCGTTCACGGTGACGATCCCGCCCGAACGGCGTGACGGCAGGCTGACGGAAAAGCTGCTCAAGGAACGGGACGGCATTCTGGCGTGGGCGGTCGAGGGCTGCAGCCTTTGGCAACGCCAAGGACTGAAGCCACCCGCCACTGTGGTGTCGGCGACTGAGGAGTATTTCGAGGCCGAGGACGCGCTCGGGCAGTGGATCGAGGAGCGTTGCCTGCTGGCCAAGACCCACCGTGAAGGCGTTTCCGAATTGTTCGCCGACTGGCGTGAATGGGCGGAGCGCGCGGGTGAGTACGTGGGCTCGGTCAAGCGCTTCTCCGAACTGATGGCGGCCCGCAAGTTCGAGAAGTGTCGGCTGACCGGGGGCGCACGTGGGATCACGGGCATCGCCCTCAGGCCCAAGCCGTATAGCCATGGCTACCCCTACCGAGATGACTGAGCAATCCGGGCGAGTGACGGATTTGACGGGTTTCCTGATTGACGCGCTACGCGTGCGCGCACGTAAAGGCTGTTTTCCAAAGAACCCGTCGCATCCGTCACTCGCCCCCGAACTGGAGCACGACGATGAACACGACAATCTTGGCCCTTGATCTGGGCACACACACCGGGTGGGCTTTGCAGCACCTGGACGGCACGATCACCAGCGGCACGGAGCACTTCAAGCCGCAGCGATTTGAAGGGGGCGGCATGCGTTTCCTCCGTTTCAAGCGCTGGCTCAACGAATTGCTCTCGGCCAGCAACCACATCAACGCGGTGTTCTTCGAGGAGGTTCGACGGCACGCTGGCGTTGATGCGGCGCACGCCTACGGTGGCTTCATGGGACACCTGACCGCATGGTGTGAGCATCACAACATTCCGTACCAAGGCGTTCCGGTCGGCACGATCAAAAAGCACGCGACCGGCAAGGGCAATGCGGGCAAGGACGACATGATCGCGTCTGTCCGCCTGCGTGGTCACACCCCAGTCGACGACAACGAAGCCGACGCCCTGGCCTTGCTGCACTGGGCTGTCGAGACACAGGAGGTGTGACATGAAGGTGCCGACACTCCAATACCGCTGCCCCCTTGGTCGTCTGCAGCCTCAGGCCACGGATCTGGATGCGATCAAGGAACGTGGCTGGCGTGATCAACACATCCTGGTGGTCAACGCATCCGACGAACGTCTGGACTTCATCGAGCGCGAGATCGTGCGACGCATCGGTGACCGGCTCTACGGAGGGCAACGCAATGACTAAGTGGACTATCGAGGACGTTGCTGCTCGGTTTGAAGAGGCGGCAAGCACCAGTCGACGGTTGCCTCCTGTTCGAGTGCAGGGTTACTTCAACTGCTGGCCTGCCATTGTCCGAAACGAGTGGGAGACCTTTGCTGCTGACGAGAGGGTTTACCGATCCTTTCCGCCGAGTCCAGACGCGATTGAACGAATGCTGGAAGTCATGCGCTGGGTGCAGTGGCTCACAGTTGAGCAACGTCATCTCGTATGGATGCGCGCGAAGCGCTATGGCTGGCGGGACATCACGATCCGTTTTGCCTGCGACCGCACGACGGCATGGCGGCATTGGCAGCGGGCATTGCAGACGGTCGCAGATCAACTCAATGGTGTGTTGGTCGCGTAGGGTTTTGGCGTGATTTGGCGCGTATGGTCGGGGATGTGCGTAATCACGCGGCAATCAGCGGTTTTTACCCTTGCAACAAAACGACCTGATCTTGCGTAGTATTCATCTATCGTCTGGACAGAGGTGACGGCAGAGGAAGCAGCCCAGAAATCTACGGGTCCTTCCTGGCCAAAAACCAATGCGGGGGGCGCGAGCGCGGCGCTTTTTTAGCGTCAGGGTGCGAACCAAGGTTCGCACGGTTCGCACGGTTCGCAGTTCGCACCTTGCCAGTTCGCACTAACCCCAAAACCCGCCCACGGCTTCGTCGGCGGGTTTTCTATTTTTAGGACATCATCTTTGAACACGCTCAACGTCGAGTACCGCAAGGTCGAGGCGCTGATTCCCTACGCCCGCAATCCGCGCACGCATTCCGATGCGCAGATCGCCAAGATCGCCGCCAGCATCGTCGAATACGGCTGGACAAACCCGGTTCTGGTTGATGGCGACAACGGCATCATCGCGGGCCACGGTCGTCTGGCTGCTGCTCGCAAGCTCGGGTTGGATCAAGTGCCGGTGATCGAACTGGCTCACCTCAGCACCGCGCAGAAACGTGCGCTGGTCATCGCCGACAACCGACTGGCGCTTGACGCTGGCTGGGATGAGGAGATGTTGGCGCTCGAACTGGCGGAGCTTTCCGAAGCAGGTTACGAGCTGTCGCTGACCGGCTTCGAGAACATCGAGATCGATGCGCTGCTGGCTGATGCCACGTCCGCTGAAGCAGAACCGGTGGTGCAGGATGAAGCAGACGCCAACGAACCTGATGCAGCAGACGATGTGCCTGCTGCGCCAGTGGTCGCAGTGTCGCGCGAAGGTGATGTCTGGGCCATCGGCTCGCACCGATTGATCTGTGGCGACGCCGCCGACCCGGCCGTTGTCGCCACGCTGATGCAGGGTGACACCGCGCAGCTGTGCTTCACCTCGCCGCCTTATGGCAATCAACGCGACTACACCTCCGGCGGCATCGCCGATTGGGACGCACTGATGCGCGGTGTGTTCGCGCATTTGCCGATGGCGGGCGACGGTCAGGTGCTGGTCAACCTTGGGTTGATCCACCGCGACAACGAAGTCATACCCTATTGGGACGGCTGGCTGTCCTGGATGCGTCAGCAAGGGTGGCGGCGCTTCGCGTGGTACGTCTGGGATCAGGGGCCAGGCATGCCCGGCGACTGGCAGGGCCGATTGGCTCCCAGCTTCGAGTTTGTTTTCCATTTCAATCGCAGCACCCGCAAACCCAACAAGATTGTTCCATGCAAGCACGCAGGCCAGGAATCGCACCTGCGCGCTGACGGGTCGTCCACGGCGATGCGCAGTAAGGATGGCGAGGTCGGCGGCTGGACGCACAAGGGTCAGCCGACGCAGGACACCCGCATCCCCGATTCGGTGATTCGCGTGATGCGCCACAAGGGCAAGATCGGGCAGGACATTGATCACCCGGCCGTGTTCCCGGTCGCATTGCCTGAGTTTGCCATCGAGGCTTACACCGATTCGGGTGACGTCGTGTTCGAGCCCTTCGGCGGCAGTGGCACGACGATGCTGGCCGCGCAACGCACTGGTCGTATCTGCCGCAGTGTGGAAATTGCGCCGGAGTACGTGGACGTGGCCATCAAGCGTTTTCAGCAAAACCACCCCGGCGTGCCGGTCACGCTCATCGCAGGCTGTGGAATCAAATCGGGCCAGTCCTTCGACGACGTGGCCACAGAACGGCTGGCGACCACGGAGGTAGAACAATGAGCGCGTCCTGGTTGGCAGACAAGATCGAGCAGTGGCCGACAGCCAAACTGCTGCCCTATGCCCGCAATGCGCGGACGCACTCGGATGATCAGGTGGCGCAGATCGCCGCATCGATTGCCGAGTTTGGCTTCACCAATCCGATCCTTGCAGGCAGTGACGGCATCATCGTCGCTGGGCATGGGCGCCTGGCCGCTGCGCAGAAACTTGGGCTTGAGATCGTGCCCGTGGTCGTCCTTGATCACCTGAGCCCGACCCAGCGCCGCGCCTTGGTCATCGCAGACAACCGCATCGCGGAGAACGCTGGCTGGGATGACGCAATGTTGCGGATCGAGCTGGAGGCATTGCAGCTGGAAGGGTTCGATCTGGACATCACCGGCTTCGACGCCGACGCGCTGGCCGAACTGATCGCGGGCGACGAGCCGGACAATGAGGGCCAGACCGATGAGGACGCGGTACCGGAGGTTGGCGAGACACCCATCTCGCGCCCGGGCGATGTCTGGATCATGGGCCAGCACCGACTGCTGTGCGGCGACTCGACTGTGGCAGGGAGCTATGCCCGACTGATGCAAGGTGACGTGGCGGGCATGGTGTTCACCGACCCACCGTACAACGTGAACTACGCCAACAGCGCCAAGGACAAGATGCGCGGCAAGGATCGCGCGATCCTCAACGACAACTTGGGCGATGGTTTCTACGACTTCCTGCTGGCGGCGCTGACGCCAACCGTGGCCCATTGCCGGGGCGGGATCTACGTGGCGATGTCCTCCAGCGAACTGGATGTGCTGCAGGCCGCCTTCCGTGCCGCCGGGGGCAAGTGGTCGACGTTCATCATCTGGGCCAAGAACACCTTCACCCTGGGGCGCGCCGATTACCAGCGTCAGTACGAGCCAATCCTGTATGGATGGCCTGAGGGGGCACAGCGCCACTGGTGCGGGGACCGTGACCAGGGCGACGTCTGGAACATCAAGAAGCCGCAGAAGAACGACCTGCACCCGACGATGAAGCCAGTGGAACTGGTCGAGCGGGCGATCCGCAATTCGAGCCGACCCGGCAACGTGGTGCTCGACCCGTTTGGTGGCTCGGGCACGACCTTGATCGCCGCAGAGAAGTCAGGCCGCGTCGCGCGGCTGATCGAACTCGACCCAAAGTACGTGGATGTGATCGTGCGCCGGTGGGAGGACTTCACCGGCAAGCAGGCCGCCCGCGAGGCGGATGGCGCGGCGCTTGATCAGGCGGCGAGCGACTCTTCGATGATTTCGAAGTGAATCACAAAGCCCGTCAGGTAAGGCAGGCCGCGCGGGATGCCGTACTGCCTGCTGGTCTGGCGGCCAATCGTCCAGCCCATCCAACGTTGGGTGGCGGCGTTGATCGCAGCCTGCAAAGTTTGCCCTTGGTACAAGCCGTTCTGGACGTCGTCGGCAAAATGGCGTCCGTGGCGACTGTCGAGGAAGATCCGCACCGATTCAAGCGGTTGGCAGGTGGCGTCCGAGATGGCGTTCATAGTCAGGGGCCATGCGGCTTCCGCGTGCTCGTTCATCGTGCCCCAAAAGCCCCAGGCTTCGTTCTGGGTGGCGGGGACCTGGTTGGTGGTCATGGTGTTTTCTCCGGGTTGATCGTTGCGACACCTGTAGTAACGCGCTGTTCGATTGAGAAGCCAAGTTGTACATGGCTTCTTTCTCGAACAATTTCGATTACCCGAGACGGGCTACGTAGCGGGCGTAATCACCGCCCTCGGGATTGACGTAGAGATAGGGTCGTCCGGGAGCAGTGACCTCGACGCAGAGGTAGCCGTCGCCAGTGCCCCCACCCTTGCCACGCAGCCAGTCGCGTGACACCAGCAGGCTGCGCCCAAAGGCGTCGAATTCGGCAGGGGTCAGTTCCTTGGTCTCGGTGACGTAGACCTTGTGCTGGTCGCGACCGCCCAGTTCGCCGAGGTCGGCAGGTTTGCGTGCAAACGGCAGGTGGACGCTCAATTCTTCGACCTGGAGGCTCTGGCCTCCAAACTGCAGGGTACGTTGGGTGCGTTCGATGGTGATGGTCATGGTGCTCATGGCGGTTCTCCTGGTGTGGCGTCGTCAATCACGACACCTGTATGAACGCGCTGGTGGAGAGAGAAGCCAAGCTATTCATGGCTCCTCTCTCCATTTTTTCAGGCGATGCGGTAGACCCGCTCGCCACCCTGCGGCTTGTCCGAGACGATGGTCAGGCCGAGCTTTCTCTTGAAGGCTCCGGCGAAGGTGCCGCGCACCGTGTGTGCCTGCCAGCCGGTGGCGGCGCAGATCTGGCCGATGGTTGCTCCGTCGGGGCGTTGCAGCATCCGGATCACTTCGGCCTGCTTGCTGTTGTCGCGGGTGCGCGGCTTGGCCTGCGTCGGCTCTTGTATCCACGTTGATTCGGCGGCGGTGACGGCGGCTTCCAGTTCGGGATCGCTCGTGGCGGCTGGCGCGCCTTCAGCGTTGGCGATGATCTGGTCGAGATGGGCCTCGAACTGACCGATAGCCTTCTTTTTCAATCCGGGGCGCTGCATGCCCAGGACGTCGTAGCCCTCAGCCGCGACAAACCAGTCGGAGCCGTCGGTGGTGATCAGTGCACGGTTAAACAAGCCGTCGAGCACTTTCTTGCGCGCGCCGCCTTTGATGTTGTCAGGGAACCAGTCGATCTTGCCACTGGTGTGCTCAACAGCGTGGGCCAGGATCGTGTGCTGTGCCGGGGTCAGTTGTGTGGTGGTCATGTCTTGCTCCTGCGATGTGGTGGACGGTGATGTGATGAACGCGCTGTTCCCAAGTGAAGCCAAGCGTTTTCTACTTGGCTTACGGGGTTCTCAATCAGGTGTTGGCCTTGTCCGACTGCGTGGCATTGCGGCCCTGTTCGATGCCCGCGTTGAAGGCCGCTTCGAGCGCATCGCGCAAACACCAGACAGCCACGTCGTGGAAATCGAGGCTGTCCGAGCGGCGGGTTTCCAGGGTTTCGATGCCCAGCTTGTTTTGCGCGATCTGGGTCAGGAGTTGTTCGAGGTTGCTCATGTCCGTGTCCTTTCATGGTGTTGATGACGAACGTATGAACGCGCTGTTCCAGATGGAAGCCAAGCTCAATCCGCAGGAATGACGAATAAATGATTGAAGGTGCCCCGAAGGGGAAATATGGGTATTTCGATTCGTGCCTACGCACGCCACCGAGGGGTGTCCGATGCGGCTGTGCGCAAGGCCATCGCTGCGGGACGGATCACGCCGGAGGCAGACGGAACGATTGATGCCGAGCGCGTCGACCGGGAGTGGGCGCGCAATTCCGATGCACCGCGCAATGGCACGGCCACCCGCGCGGTCAAGGTTGCCGTGCCGGAATCTAGCGCTACCACGGGTGACGGGCCTGCCGCCTCATTGGCTACATCCGCAGCAGGCGGCACGTCCTTGCTGCAGGCGCGCACGGTCAACGAAGTGGTCAAGGCGCAAACCAACAAAGTGCGCCTAGCCCGTCTCAAAGGCGAACTGGTAGATCGGCCACAGGCCATCGCCCACGTTTTCAAGTTGGCGCGCTCCGAACGCGATGCCTGGCTCAACTGGCCCGCACGCATCTCAGCACAGATGGCAGCCAAGCTCGGCGTCGATCCCCACACGATGCACATCGCCCTGGAGGCAGCTGTGCGTGAGTACCTGCAGGAACTGGGCGAGATGCGCCCAAGGGTGGATTGATGGACATGGACTACGAAGGCGCTGCCGAGATCGAACGCGCGTGGCGCGAAGGACTGACTCCCGACCCGCTGCTCACCGTGTCCGAATGGTCGGATCGCCACCGGATGCTCTCAAGCAAGGCGTCTGCCGAGCCCGGGCGCTGGCGTACCAGCCGCACGCCGTACCTGAAAGCAATCATGGATTGCCTGTCGCCGACCTCGCCGGTCGAGCGTGTGGTGTTCATGAAAGCTGCGCAGCTTGGCGCGACCGAGATGGGATCGAACTGGATCGGCTATGTGATCCATCACGCACCTGGGCCAATGATGGCGGTGTGGCCGACAGTGGAGATGGCCAAGCGCAACTCCAAGCAGCGGATCGATCCGCTGATCGAGGAGTCGTCCGCACTGGCTGAACTGATTGCACCGGCGCGTAGCCGGGATTCCGGCAACACCATCCTGGCCAAGGAGTTCCGGGGTGGCGTGCTGGTGATGACCGGTGCCAACAGCGCGGTCGGGCTGCGCTCGATGCCGGTGCGGTATCTGTTCCTCGACGAGGTCGACGGCTATCCGTTGGACGTCGAGGGTGAAGGGGATGCGATCTCGCTGGCCGAGGCGCGTACACGCACCTTCGCGCGGCGCAAGATCTTCATCGTCTCGACGCCGACGATCTCAGGGGCGTCTGCTATCGAGCGCGAGTACGAGGCCAGTGACCAACGCCGCTACTTTGTGCCGTGTCCGCATTGCTCGCACCGGCAGTGGCTGCGTTTCGAGCAGCTGCGTTGGGACAAAGGGCAACCGGAGACCGCTGCCTACATCTGCGAGTCATGTGACGCCGCGATTGCCGAGCACCACAAGACGTGGATGCTGGAGCACGGCGAGTGGCGCGCGATGATCACCGATGGCGCGGGTAAGACGTCAGGTTTCCACCTGTCGTCGCTATACAGCCCGGTGGGTTGGCGCAGTTGGCGGGAGATCGCCGCTGCCTGGGAAGCCGCCGTCAGCAAGGAATCAGGATCAGCAGCAGCCATCAAGACCTTCAAGAACACCGAGCTGGGTGAAACCTGGGTCGAGGAAGGCGAAGCGCCGGACTGGCAACGGTTGGTCGAGCGCCGAGAGGACTACCGCGTCGGTAGCGTGCCGCAAGGCGGTCTGCTGCTGGTGGGCGCGGCCGACGTACAGAAGGATCGCATCGAGGCGTCGGTTTGGGCCTTCGGGCGCGGGAAGGAGTCCTGGCTGGTCGAGCACCGTGTGCTGATGGGTGACACCGCCCGCGACACGGTGTGGAAACGCCTTGCTGAAATGCTGGCCGAGAGCTGGACACACGCCTCGGGCGCATCGATGCCGCTGGCCCGCTTCGCACTGGATACCGGGTTTGCCACGCAGGAGGCCTATGCCTTCGTGCGGGCCTGCCGCGATCCGCGTGTGATGCCGGTCAAAGGAGTTCCGCGCGGTGCAGCCTTGATCGGCACGCCGACCGCCATCGATGTCTCTCAGGGTGGCAAGAAGCTGCGCCGTGGCATCAAGGTGTACACGGTGGCAGTCAGCATCGCCAAGCTGGAGTTCTACAACAACCTGCGCAAGAGCGCAGATGTTGGCGAGGACGGATTGACCACGGTGTTCCCGGCCGGATTCGTCCATCTGCCCAAGATCGACGCCGAGTTCATTCAGCAACTCTGCGCGGAACAACTGATCACCCGCCGCGACCGCAACGGCTTCCCGGTGCGTGAGTGGCAAAAGATGCGCGAGCGCAATGAAGCGCTCGACTGCTACGTCTACGCCCGCGCGGCCGCATCGGCGGCGGGTCTGGATCGCTTCGAGGAACGCCACTGGCGGGAACTGGAGCGACAACTGGGGCTGGCCAGTCCGCCATCCCCTGAAACAACAACTGAATCGATCAACGAGGCCACCCAACGCGGTGGCCTCACTGTTTCTGGCAACCGTAACACCGGTCGGCGCGTGATCAAAAGCCGCTGGCTGTCCTGACACCTCAAGGAGAAAACATGAGTCTTGCTACCCGTATCGAAAGCCTGGTCATCCGCGTCGCGCAGGAGTTCAACGACGTCCGCGCCAAGGCTGGCAACCTGGCCAACCTCACCACCACCGACAAATCGAATCTGGTCGCAGCCATCAACGAACTGAAGGCTGCCGTGGTGTCGTCGGCGGTGATCGACGATGCGCACGTCGCGGCCACGACCACGTACTCGTCCAACAAGATCGTCTCGCTGCTCGATGCGCTCAAGACCGAAATCTTGGGCGGTGCCGATGCCGCCTACGACACGCTGGTGGAAATCCAGCAACTGCTGCAGAACGGCACCAGTGGCCTGGATGCCCTGCTGGCCGCCGTCAACAACCGTGTGCGCTTCGATGCGGCGCAGTCGCTGACCGTGGCCGAGCAACTTCAGGCACGCAGCAACATCGGTGCCGTCGCGGCCAGTGATGTCGGCAATACCGACACCGACTTCGTCGCGGTCTTTGTGGGTGCTTTGGTCTGATGAGCCTCGCATCGCGCATCAGTGCGCTGGCCAGTCGTGTCGGGCTCGAGGTCAAGACCAAGATCGACGCCACCCACCCCGGCCTGGCCCGGGCGTGGGTGTGCTTCGGCTACGTCGGCAACCAAATCGTCGTGCGTTCGTCGCACAACGTGGCCAGCGTGACCAGGACGGCGGCGGGTCGCTACCGCGTGACCTTCGCCACTGCCATGCCGGATTCCAACTACTGCTGGACGGCGCTCGCCCGCAGCAGCACCAACAGCGGCACGCAGCGCATTGCGATTGTGCGATCCAGCACCGACCAGAAGACCGCTCAGTACGTCGACATCAGTTGCGCCACCACGGCCGCATCGTTCGACGACTCCTCTGAAATCAACCTCACGGTGTTTCGCTGATGGCCTACACACAAGCACACCTCGACGCGTTGGAAGCGGCGCTGGTCAAGGGCGAAAAGCGCGTGACCTTTGGCGACAAGACTGTCGAGTACCGCAGCGTCGATGAACTCCAGGCCGCCATTGCGGCGGTCAAGCGCGACCTCTTCGAGCAGGCTGTGGATACCGGGCTGTGGCCCGGTGCGCCACGCCAGATCCGGGTCACCACCGGCAAAGGGTTCTGAACATGCAATGGTTTGACCGAATGCGTGATCGGTTACGAAAAGGCGTCGGCATGAGACTGCTTGGCGGTACGCCGTTCTATGACGGCATCGGTGGCGGTCGCCGCGCGTTGGCGTGGCAGGTCGGCAATCCAGGTGCCGTCGCAGCGCTCGCGTTCACCCAGAACGAATTGCGCGCCAAGAGCCGCGATCTGGTACGCCGCAATGCCTGGGCAGCGGCAGGCGTCGAAGCTTTTGTCTCGAACGCCATTGGCACCGGCATCAAGCCGCAGAGCATGCTGGCAGATCAGCCCCTGCGCGAAGCCATCCACAGCCTGTGGTGGGACTGGTGCGAGGAGGCCGATGCTGCTGGACTGACCGATTTCTACGGCCTGCAGGCCTTGGCCTGTCGCGCCATGCTCGAAGGCGGGGAATGCCTGGTGCGGCTGCGCTATCGCCGCCCGGAGGATGGCCTACCGGTGGGCCTGCAACTGCAGCTGCTTGAACCCGAACATCTGCCAGCCACGTTGAATCAGGAATTGCCCTCGGGAAACGTGATCCGCGCAGGCATCGAGTTCGACAAGCTCGGAAGGCGGGTGGCTTACCACCTGTATCGCTCGCACCCGGGTGATGGCTCACTGGCCCCGATGTCGGGCACTGGTGGCGTGGTGGGCGGTCTCGACACTGTGCGTGTTCCAGCCAGCGAAATCATCCACCTGTTTCGTCCCTTGCGGCCCGGACAGATCCGGGGCGAGCCGTGGCTGGCGCGCGCGCTGGTCAAACTCAACGAACTCGACCAGTACGACGACGCCGAGCTCGTGCGCAAGAAAACCGCCGCGATGTTTGCGGGCTTCATCACGCGCATGTCACCCGAGGACAACCTGATGGGTGAAGGACTGCCGGATGCCAGTGGCGCAGCCTTGGCTGGGCTGGAGCCGGGCACGATGCAGATCCTGGAGCCCGGCGAGGACGTGAAGTTCAGTCAGCCTGCCGACGTTGGCGCGAGCTACGCCGAATTCCTGCGAATGCAGTTCCGGGCGGTGGCAGCGGCGATGGGCATCACCTACGAGATGCTGACCGGCGACCTGACGCAAGTGAACTACTCGTCGATCCGGGCCGGGCTGCTGGAGTTTCGCCGCCGCTGTGAGGCCATCCAGCACGGCGTGATCGTCCACCAGATGTGCCGCCCGATCTGGCGTACCTGGATGGAGCAGGCACTGCTTGAAGGCGCGCTGGCGCTGCCGCAGTTCACCGAGAAGAAGCGCGACTACTTCGCGGCCAAGTGGATTCCGCAGGGCTGGCAGTGGGTCGATCCCAAGAAAGAGTTCGACGCCATGCTGACCGCCATTCGCGCCGGGTTGCTGTCTCGCTCGGAAGCCATCTCGGCCTTTGGCTACGACGCCGAGGACATCGACCGCGAGATCGCCGCCGACAACCAGCGTGCCGATGCGCTTGGTCTGGTCTTCGACTCCGACCCGCGCCATGACAAGGCTCCCCAACCCTCGACATTGGGCGCTCCCATGAATGCGGCCGCCACGGTGGCCGTGCCGCAAGACCCACAGGAAAACTGACATGCAACTCATTCATCTGGCGTCCCGCCTCTACGGGACGCCGCTCCTCATTGCGCGTCCCAAACTCGATGTGATCCTCTCAGTGCTGGGCTCCCGCATCGGGTTGCCCGATCTGGACATGGCCATGCCGCTGCCCACGCCGCGCCAGAGCACCACTTCGGGTCAGGCGGGCATTGCCGTCATCCCGGTGGTCGGCACGCTGGTCAGGCGTTCGATGGGTATCGAAGCGGCCTCTGGCCTGATGTCCTACGGCGAGATCGAAGCTCGCCTGGACGCCGCATTGGCCGACCCGCAGGTGGCGGGCGTCCTGCTCGATCTGGATTCGCCCGGCGGTGAGGCCTCGGGCGTGTTCGAGCTGGCTGAGCGCGTCCGCGCCGCCAGCACCATCAAGCCGATCTGGGCGCACGCCAACGATGCCGCGTACTCGGCAGCCTTTGCCATCGCGGCGGCCTGCCAGCGCCTGACGCTGTCGCAGACCGCCGGTGTCGGTTCGATTGGCGTGATCGCGCTGCACGTCGACCAGTCGGTGAAGGATGCCAAGGACGGCCTGAACTACACCGCCGTCTTCGCGGGCAGCCACAAGAACGACTTCTCCCCGCACGAGCCACTCACCCCGCAGGCCACCACGGCGTTGCAGACCGAAGTGGATCGCCTCTACGACATCTTCGTGAATCAGGTCGGGCAGATGCGCGGCCTCGACCCGGACGCCGTGCGCGCCACCGAGGCGGGTCTGTTTTACGGCGAGCAGGCGGTGGCAGTGGGCCTCGCCGACGCCGTGATGCCGCTTGAACAGGTGATGACCGAGTTCACCGACGCGTTGGCGGCCAAGCAGCGGCTGGCGCAGCCCGGCGTGGCTCGCGCCTCGCCGCGAAGCCTGTCCACGCAGCCCATCTCAAGCCCGCCCCGAAGCAAACCTTTCACCCTGGAGAACACCATGACCGACCCCAAGAACGACCACGACAACCCAAACGATCCGACCGACGCCGACCCGCAGGGCGACCAGCCGCAGACCGACAGCGATCCGCAACCGACGCCTGCTGCCCAAGCAGCACTGGCGCAGTCCTTTGCCAGCGGGCGCAGCCAAGCACAGGCCATTGCAGAGATGTGCCTGATCGCGGGCCAGTCCCAACGCACGGCGGAATTCCTCGCAGCAGGCTTCTCGGAAGCGCAGGTGCGCCGCGCCTTGCTGGATGCCCGTGCCGACCAACCCGAAATCGCCTCGCGCATCACCGCCGATGCAGGAACCAGTCAGCGCCCGGAAAACAGTCCGGTGGTCGCTGCCGTCAAAAAACTCACCGCCAAGGAGTAAGCCATGCCCACTGTCTCTCAACCCAAGAACCTCGGTGACATGCTGAAGTACGAAGCGCCGAATTTCTACTCGCGTGACCAGGACACCGTCGCTGCCGCGCAGAACCTGTCGCTGGGCACGGTGGTGGGCCGCGAAACGGCTAGCGCCAAGCTCAAGGCCCTCGACCCGAGCGCCACGGACGGCACGGAAACCGCCGTTGGCGTGCTCGGCAATGACGTCGATGCGACGTTGATCGACCGCGAGGACGCGATCTTGATCGCCCGCCACGCCATCGTCGCGCGCGGCGCATTGGTCTGGCCGACCGGTCTGACGGTTGCACAGAAGGCAAATGCCGTTGCCCAACTCACCGCCCTTGGGGTGCTGGTGCGCGAGAGCGCCTGATCCCGTCCCAACGATCCATCTCACTCCCCCCGAAAACCCGCCGCTGGCGGGTTTCGTCATTTCTGGAGATCCCAAATGCAGAACCCTTTTGAAAACCCCGGCTTCTCGATGGCCAGCCTGACGGCCGCCATCAACCTTTTGCCCAACCGCTATGGACGGCTGGAGCAACTCAACCTGTTCCCGGCCAAGCCGGTGCGCACCCGGCAGATCATCGTCGAGGAGTACGCCGGTCGTCTGAACCTGCTGCCCACCCGCGCGCCCGGTTCGCCCGGCACGGTGGGTGAACGTGGCAAGCGCAACCTGCGCTCCTTCGTGATCCCGCACATCCCGCACGACGACGTGGTGCTGCCGGAAGAAGTGCAAGGCCTGCGCGCCTTTGGTTCCGAAACCGAAATGGAAGCCATTGGCGGTGTCATGGCCCGTCATCTGGAGACCATGCGTAACAAGCACGCGATCACCCTGGAGCACCTGCGCATGGGCGCACTCAAGGGCAAGATCCTCGATGCCGACGGCAGCGAGCTGGTCGATCTGTTCGACGAGTTTGACATCACCGCGCAATCAGTGTCCTTCGAGTTTTCGACGGCGGCCGACAACGGGCAAATCAAGAGCGCCTGCCTGGAGCTGCTTGGGCTCATGGAAGATGGGCTCACGGGCGAGTTTTCGACCGGCGTGCATGTGTTGTGCTCGACCGAGTTCTTCCGGGCGCTGACCACCCACAAGGAGGTCAAGACCGCCTACCAGAACTGGCAACAGGGCGCGGTGCTGATCAACGACATGCGCTCGGGCTTCAGCTACAGCGGCATCACCTTCGAGGAATACCGGGGCCAGGCGACTTTTGTGCAGGCCGACGGCACGCTGGGGTCGCGCCGGTTCATCGCCGCTGGTGAAGCCCATGCATTCCCGGTCGGCACGGTGGACACCTTCGCCACCTACTTCGCGCCAGCGGACTTCAACGAGACCGTGAACACCATCGGTCAGCCGCTGTATGCCAAGCAGGAGCCACGCAAATTCGACCGTGGCACTGATCTGCACACGCAATCGAACCCGCTGCCGATGTGCCACCGCCCAGGCGTGCTGATCAAGCTGACCTCTGCCTGATGGATGTCACGACGCTCTACGAAGCCGCCCGCAACGCCGGGCTGCTGACGCCGGTCACGGTTGCGGGCGGAACGGTGCATTGCGCCTTCCGCGCTCCGGACGAAACCGTGCTGGATGGCTTCGCGCTGTCGCGGGACTACCAGATCGACTACCCGGCGTCTTGGCTGACGCTGGCAGTTGGGGAGACGGTCGAGGTCGCAGGCAACACCTATCAGGTGCGCGACGTGCGTGCCATCGGCGACGGTTCCGAGCGTCGCGCCTCGCTCACCCAACTCTGAGGAATCCGCCATGAACTCCGTCCGCGAGCGCGTCTTGCGGGAGGTCGTCACGCGCCTGGCATCTGCGATTGCCCCGATCCCGGTGCTGCGCATGCCTGCCGTGCCGGTCACCCGCGAGGCCAGTCCGGCGCTGCTGCTGTTTGTCGATGGCGACAGCATCACAGCCCACGCCAACCACCTCGTCGACCGGCTGCTGATCGTCCGGCTTGCCGTGGTGGCACGCGGAGCGGATGCCTTCGACGTGGCCGACCAGGCCCTGGTCGCAGCCCACGCGGCTTTGCTGGCTGACCCGAATCTGGGCGGGCTGGCCATCGCCGTGCGCGAGATCGACTGCGAATGGGAGTTCGACGACGCCGATGCCGGGGCCGTCGCGCTGCCCGCCCGCTACGAGATTCGTTACCGCACCCACGCCATCGACCTCACCCAAACAGGATGAATACATGCACATCGAACTACTGAAACCCCATACCCATGCAGGCAAGCGCCTCTCCGTAGGTGATCGCCTTGATCTGAATGACGCCAGCGCCCGTTGGCTGATCACACAAGGCACGGCCAAAGCGGCCACTCCAGCCACTGATTCCAAACCCACCCGCCGTGATGCCACGTCCGGTGTTTCCACAACTGCAGCCACCCAAGGAGACTGAACATGGCTTACTTTTCCGGACAAGGTCGCGTCTACATCGGCGCACGCGATGAACTCGGCAACCCAGCAGGACTGACCTTCGTCGGCAACGTGCCCGAACTGAAGGTATCGTTGTCGGTGGATACCATCGAGCACCAGGAAGCGCAGTCGGGCCAGCGCCTGACCGACCTGCAGCTCATCAAGACCAAGAAGGGCGAATTCGCCTGCACGCTGGAGGAACTGATCGCCACCAATCTGGCGCTCGCGCTCTACGGCACCACGACCACGATCACCCCCGGCACCGTGACCAGTGCACTGCTGCCCAACCCGGTCACGCCGGGCAGCCTCTACCCGCTGGCCATGCAAAACGTGTCCGCCGTGCAGATCCAGGACTCAGATGCCACGCCCAAGACGCTCCCGGCCAGCCAGTACAGCGTCAATGCCAAGCACGGTTCGCTGGTGGTGCTCGATGCCACGTCGGGCGGCCCGTACACCGAGCCGTTCACCGTCGATTACGCCTATGGTGCGGCGCAGAGCACGGCGATGTTCACCCAGCCCTTGCCAGAACGCTGGATTCGCTTCGAGGGGCTCAACACCGCCGACGGCAACCGCGAGGTGGTGATCGACCTGTACCGCGTGGCCATCAACCCGGCCAAGGAACTCTCGATCATCACGGACGAACTGCTCAAGTTCGAGCTGTCGGGCCAAGTACTGGCGGATCTGACCAAGCCAGTCGGTGGTGATCTCGGTCAATTTGGCCGTCTGGTGCTGCTGTGATGGATGACTTCAAGACTTTCCCACCTGCACCGGTGGTCGTGACGCTGTCCAGTACGGCGCTGGAATTGACACCGATCCGGCTGGGCGAGTTGCCACGGCTACTGGCCGTGGTGCGTCCGCTGGCCGAGGAAATCACCAGCGATCCGGACTGGATGGCGCTGCTGGGGCGGCACGGCGATGCCGTACTGGATTTGCTGGCGATCACCACCCGGCGTGAACGCGCGTGGATCAATGACCTTCAGCTTGCGGACGCCGTGCAACTGGCCGCCGCCGTGTTCGAGGTGAACGCGGATTTTTTCGTGGCGCACGTCGTGCCGAGCATTCAGGGCGCAGCCCAGCGACTCGCGCCGACACTGCGCTCACTGACGAACTCGGCTGGGACGCTGCCATCGCCCGCTTGATCCGCTCCGGGCACCGCCTTGGCGACGTGATGGCCTACACACTCACCCAAGCGCAAGCCTTTCTGGATGTCGACGGCCAGATCGAGCGGCAGCAACTGGCCCAGCTGCTCGGCATTCATGCCGTGGCAGCGCAGGGCGAGAAGCGTGGCATCGAACAACTGCAACGCGATCTTCTGAAGGACTGAGCCATGCGTCTCTCGCTCACCACCACCGGCTTGCTGGACCCGCGCCAGTTGGCAGCGTGGAGCACCGAGCGGCGTCGTGCCATCCACACCGCCGTCGCCAAGGGCATGCTGTCGGGCGGACGCGAGGTGCGTGATGCCGCGCGATCCGAGATGCGCAGCGCCTTCACCGTCAAGCGCAACAGCTTCATCTCATCGATGGGTGTGAAGGTGTTCGACAAGAAGCCGGAGCAACTGCCCGCCTTGCTGGTGGGCAGCAAGATTCCTTGGCTCGGCCTGCATGAAAAAGGCGGCACGGTGAGCGGCAATTTGCTGATACCGCTGCTGCCCGGGCGCATCGGCCCCAAGCGCTTCAAGGCGGTCATCGATGGCCTGATGCGCTCGGGCAATACCTTCTTCATCGAGAAGAACGGTCGCGTGCTGCTGATGGCCGAGAACATCAAAGAGAACGCCGGGCAGCTCAACCGCTTCAAGCGTGCCGAGCGTGCCCGGACTGGCGCAAAACAGATCAAGCGCGGCCAGGAAATTCCCATCGCCGTGCTGGTCAAGCGCGTCGATCTCAAACGACGACTGAATCTGGCGGGTGGCGTGCAACGCGCACTACCTGCCTTGGCGCGAGCGATTCAACAAGAACTGGACAAAGTCTGATGGCAAGCAATCGTGCCCAAATCCTGATCAGCGCCGTCGACCAGACCAAGACCGCTTTCGACTCGATCAAGCGGGGCTTGGGCGGCCTCACCGATACGGCCAAGAGCGTCAATGGCGTGCTGGCCAACCTTGGTGTGGCCGTGTCGGTGGCGGGGCTGACCGCTATGGTGAAATCGGCCATCGACACTGGCGACGCGCTGGACGAGATGTCGCAACGTGTCGGTGTCAGTGTCGAAACCCTGTCGGTATGGAAACCGGCAGCCGAGCAGTCAGGTGTCTCCGGCGAGTCCTTCGAGAAGGGCCTGCGCAAGCTGTCCACCACGATGCTGGAAGCCGCGACCGGGTCGGAAGATGCCGCTCGCGGATTTTCTGCGGTGGGCGTCGAGTTCAAGAACCAGGACGGCACCCTGCGTGCCACCGATCAGGTGCTACTGGATCTGGCCGAGCGCTTCAAGGCCATGCCCGATGGCGCGGAGAAGACTGCGCTGGCCGTGCAACTGTTCGGCAAGTCAGGAGCGGAGCTGATCCCGTTTCTGAATCAGGGGCGCGACGGCATCAACGAGCTCGCCGCCGAGATGCAGGCGCTCGGCGTGCAGATGAGCAGTGAGACTGCAGCACAGGCTGGCAACTTCAACGATGCGCTCGACAAGCTGAAGCTGGCCACCACCAGCATCGGCAACCAGATCATCGCCTCCTTGCTGCCCGCCCTGAACGACATGGCCGGTGGCATGGTCGAGTCTGCAAAGCAAGGCGGCACATTGCGCGCGATCCTGGATGGCGTGGTGCTGGTGCTCAAGACCCTGGCGCTCGGTGCCGCCACGGTTGGCAAGGCCTTCGTCGCCTTGGGCGAGGCCATAGGTGCAGGTGTCGCTGCCGCTGTGGAAGCGCTCAAGGGCAACACCGATGGGGCCAAGGCCATCATTGCCGACCTCAAAGGCAATCTGGTCAAACGGTTGGATGAGCTGGCGTCCTTCCGCGACAGCCTGTTCGATCCCAAGCCCATTGAGGTCAAGGCTCCCAAGATTCAGGCCGATCCGGAACTTCTGCAGCGCTTGACCAAACCCAAGGCCGCCAAGCCCGCGCAGGACACGACCGGCGCGCAGACCACGCTGATGAAAGCGCAGCTGGACGCCGAGTTCACGCTGCTCAAGGACGGACTGGCGCGGCAGCAAACTGCGCTGGATGCAGCACTTGAAGACCGTCTGGTTTCGGTGCGCGACTACTACGCGCAGAAGACGGCCATCGAGCAACGCGAGGTCGATGCCGAGATTGCCCGAAAGCAGCAAGAGTTGGCGCGCAGTCAGCAAGTCGCCACCACGGGCAAGTCAGAAAACGACCGCCTGCGCGCTAAGGCTGAAGTGGCCAAAGCGGAAGCCGACCTCATCACGCTCAACAACCGGCGCACAGACATCGAGCAGGCCAATGCGCGCAAGGCTGCGCAAGCCGAGCGTGAACTGGCCGATGCTTTGGCGCAGGCGCGTGAGGAACTGGCACAGATCACCGGCACAGCCACAGATGCCGACCGGCAGGCTGCCATTGAGCGTAGCTACCGCGATCTACGGGCGCGACTGGCGGCAGAAAGCGATGCCGACGGCGTGTCGCTCGTTGACCGGCTGATCAACGTGAAGGCAGCGCAGGCCAATCTGGCGGCCTTGGAGGCCCAATGGCGGCAGGTCACCGAGCGTCTGCGCAATGCGCAGGAGGCCATTCAGACCCAGCAGCAGGCCGGTCTGCTCACCGAAACGCAGGCCCGTCAGCAGATCGTGGCCTTGCAACAGCAATCAGCCACAGAGATGGAGCGCTTGTTGCCGACCATGCAGCAAGCCGCGCAGGCCATCGGGCCCGATGCAGTGATTCGCGTGCAGGCGTGGCGCAACGAGCTGGATCGCACCAAGCTCACCGTCGATGAAATGGCACCGCTGTGGAACCGCATCGGTGAGAGCTTCGGCGGTGCGCTCAACGGGATGATCACCGGCGCGCAGACCTGGCGCAGTGCCTTGGCCAGCATTTTTCAGCAGGTGGCCGACGCCTTCCTGCAGCAGATCGTGATCCAGCCGTTCCAGCAGTGGATCGCGATGCAGGCGCGGATGCTGGCCCTCAAGTTGGGTTTCATCCAGCAGGAGCAGACCGTCGATGCGGCGGCCAGCGCCGCCAAGGTCGCGCAAAAGACCACCGAAACCACCGCCGTGGTGTCGATGGATGCGGCCAAGGCGGGAGCCGGGGCTGCGGCGTCGCAGGCTTCAATTCCCTACGTTGGCCCGGCACTCGCGGTGGCCGCGATGGTAGCCATGGTCGCCGCAGTCATGGCGCTCTTGGGCGGCATCAAGAAGTTCGCGGGTGGCGGTCTGGTCTCCGGGCCGGGCAGCGCCACCTCGGATTCGATCCCGGCACGTCTGTCCGCAGGCGAGTACGTGGTGCGGGCGGCCGCAGTTCGCCAGGTCGGTGTGGCCTTCCTCGACTCGCTAAATGGCTTGTCGGTAGGCCCGCGCTTCAAAGGTGGTGAGCTGGCCTTTGCTGCCGGTGGTCTTGTGCCGGAAGTGAAAGTGCCACCCGCGCAGCCGCAGATGAATCAGGCGGTGCGCATCGTTAACGCAGTCGATCCGGGCGTGACGCACGACCACCTGCAGTCCCCTGCCGGGGAGAAAGTCATCGTCAACATCATCGGGCGCAATGCACGGGCCATCCGTGCGGCGCTGCAAGGGTAAATCTCATGGCACTTCTGTTCATCGACGGTTTCGATCACTACGACCCGCAGGCCGTGGACAGCTTTGGCGATCCGTGGCTCGCACGTGGCAAGGCGGCCTACCTGTCGCCGCAGGCCACCCGCATCAATGGCCGTCGCCCGTCCTCCTATGCCCTGCGATTGCCGGAAGGTTCCGGAGGCGGCTACGTCAAGAACCTCGACGCCACCAAAACCAGCCTGATCGTTGGTGCCGCCATCCGCGTGGTGCCGTACCAGAACACCTACACCGAACCCTTGCTGCTCGGCGTGCGTGACGCCAATTCGCAGGTCGCGCATCTCGTGAAAATCGGCGAGGACGGTCGGCTCAAGCTCTACCGCTGGCAATACGGCTACGACCAGCTGATCTCTGTATCAGTCGCCAGCGCTCCGGCGCGCGGCTGGCACTACATCGAGTTGCAGGTCACGCAAGGCACCAGCAACGGCATTCTGTCAGTGCGCATCAACGGCATCCTGGCCATCCAGATGACGGCGCAGAACACCATCCAAGGCGGTGGCCAACTGCTTACGGCATTCGTGGGCGCGGTGCCTGGCCAGAACTGTCCACTCACCATCGACGTCGACGACTTCTACATCGCTGACACCAGCGGCACGATCAACAACACATTCCTCGGTGATGTGCGCGTCGATGCCTTGCAGGCGCAGGCCGATGGCAGCCTAAACCAGTGGACAGCCAGTCCGGTCGGCACTGCCGCATGGGAAGCCGTCAGTGACGAGGACGAGGCTACGGCAATCAGTGCGCCCAGCGTGGGGTTGCGCCAGTCCTTCGATGTCGAGCCGCTGCCGGTGATGGCCACGCCCGCCATCTACGGCGTGCAACTGACCATGCTGGCGCGCAAGACCGACGCCGGTCTGGGCAAGGTCAAAGGTCTCGTGGTCAGTGGTGCGCAGAGCGCCGTCAGTACCGACATCATTCTGCAGGAGCAACTGGCCTGGCAGAGCACGCTGTTCGAGCGCAATCCGAACGGCAGCGTGCAGTGGACGGAGGCCGCCTTCAATGCCGCTGAATTCGGCGTGGAGTCGGCATGACGGATCGCGTCGTCGTTCGAGACATCACGGAGGTTTCCAGCAAGCCGACGCCGGGAAGCGAACTGCCCGCCTTCCAGAGTGAAGTGCTCTCGCGTGCCACCTTTGGGGCGAGCGCAGCCCGCTTTACGCCGGAATCGGCTGTGGCTCCGCTGCCTCCCAATCTTGCGGCCAGCCTGCTGGCGGAATCCTTGGCAGGCCCCTGGCCACCCATCGATACACCGACCTTCTTAGTCGAAGTGCTGCGCCGAGATACGGCCTCGAGCGCCATCGTCGCCACGGGTATGGATGCCTTTGGCGACCAGCCGTGGCCGGATGCGCAACGCGGCGTGTTTGCCTTCCGACACGATTGGATGGAGCCCCTCGTGGAACGGCTGGAGTGGCAGACCAGCGTCACGCGGCTGGCCAGCGGCAACGAATCCCGACAGGCGCGCCGACGCGTTCCCCGGCGCTGGCTCACCTACAAGGTGGGTAACGCCCGGCAGACGGATGCCCTGGTGGCCGACTGGCTGGCCGATCATCTCGGTCAAATGGCGCTGTGGCCGCTGCCGCAGTACGCGGTTCACCTGACCGAGTCCTGCGAACGTGGCGCACTGGCACTCAATGTGACGGAGGCAGACGGGCGACAGTTCGGGCCACTCTCGGCCAATGTGCATCTGACCTACGACGGAGTGCAGGGCTGGCAGGAAACTGAGAACAATGGCCGCTGGATATTGATCATCTCCGCCGATGGCTGGCAGATCGCGCAATTCAGCGATATGGAAAGCGATCTGCTGTGGCTGACGGAGCCTTTGGCACGCGCCGCAGCCATGGGCAGCACCGTCATGCCCTTGGTGTGGGGCAAGGCCATCGACCCGGTGGATCTCACCCAGTGGGTGCCTGGCATGGTCGGCGCCAACATCCCCACACAGATCCAACCTGCGCCACTGCCCGACCAGGATGTTCTCGATGACCCATGGCTCGACGAGATCCCGGTCTGGCCAGATGGCAACTGGCGCGACGATCCGACGGCTGCCGCACAAGCGACGATCACCCGCCAGGACTTTTCACCCGCTGATCCGAGGGTGCGCCGGGACGATCCGTGGTCGACGACGACTTTGCAGCGGCGCTATCTGGCCAGCTCACTGGATGAAATCGAAATCTGGCGGGCGCGACTGTGGCGCACTGAAGGTCGTCTGGAAGCGTTCTGGCTGCCCGATGGCTTGGCCCCGATCCTGCGGGTGACCGTCGAAACCGATCCCGAAGATGGCTTCCTGCGCGTGGATGGCAAAGACATCTCTGCGTTTTGGCATCGCCCCGCCGCCTGCTTGATCGTGCATCCGGACGGATACCGGCAGCACGCCCTGACGGCGACCTGCCATCTGGATCATGGCGGTGTGTTGGTTCTGCGCTCGGGCCTCGACGACTGGGTGCCCGAAGGCAGCCGCGTCATTCGTCTCGTGCGCTGCCGCCTGGATCACGACGCCATCGACTTGTACTGGCACAGCCCGACGCTGCTGGAGATCACCCTGACCGCGCGCCAGTTGCCCGAACCACGCGGTAATGACCGTCAAACCTACGAGGGAGAGTAAGCACGATGAGCCAGAACCCATTACTGGAAGTCGAGCTATACGCCTTCGCCAGCAACAGCGCGCAGTTCTACCTGACGCCGCACGAATTCGACGTTGATCTGGACGGCAATCTGTACGCAAGCCTGCCCATCGAACGCAACGAACTGGCGCTGGGTGCTGAAGCTGCGAAGGCTGGCTTGGATCTGAAACTGCCGCCGAACTGTGATTTGGTGCGCCATCTGCTCGCCAACTCGCTGACCGGCGACACCACCTCGATCACCCTGCGTATCGGACGACGAGACACGTGGGGCGACTACTGGTGGATCTCAGGTACGCGCTGGATGGGCCGGGTGCTGGGCGTCGAAGTCGCTGACGATGTCGCTCGCGTTCGCTGCGAGTCGGCGCAGGTCAGCCTCAAGCGTATCGGGTTGCGGCGGCTCTACAGCCGCAAGTGTTCTCACGTGCTGTATTCAGCTGCCTGTGGTGCCTCACCCATTTCCGCCAGTGCCCTGGTGAGCAACAGCAATGGCCGCAACGTCGATCTCGACGGTGGCTCGCCCGGCAGCGTCAGTGGTGGCTTGGCCGGTGGCTGGCTGCAAACCCCGGAAGGTGCCCGCCACATGATCGTCAATGACTACGGTGGCGGCGTCGAGTTGCTCTATCCGGTAGCCATTGAGGTCGGCACCGAAGTGCTGCTGACGGTCGGTTGCGACCACAGCACGGCCACGTGCGAGTCGCGCTTCGGCAACCTCGACAACTACGGCGGCTTTCCCGCCATCCCAAGCAAGAACCCGTTTTCGACCGGCGTGTTCTGAATCCCTGGAGAAATCGCCATGTGGTACCTCGTCGTCATCGTGGTGGCGGCGCTGGTTTCGGTCGCGCTCGCCCCGAAACCGCCCGAACCCAAACCGGCGTCCCTGTCCGACGTCGATGCCCCAACCGCAGAAGAAGGCCGACCGATTCCCGTCGTGTTCGGCACCGTGCTGCTGCGCGGCTCCAACGTCGTCTGGTACGGCGATCTGGAAGCCGATCCGATCAAGAAGAAAGGTGGCAAGAAATGACCACGCAGACCGTCATCACCATCGATCACGTGCGCGCCGTAGGCCTGTGCGTGAACGGCACGCGCACATGGTTTGCGCGTCACGATCTGGACTTCCGCGCCTTTCTGCGGGATGGCTGTGACGCCGACACCCTGCTGGCCACCGGCGATGCAATGGCGCAGCGGGTGGTCGAGCACGCCCGAAATCAGTCCAGCCAGCGGGAGCACGGCTGATGGGTGGCAGCAGTAAATCGCAAACTGTCGGCTACCGCTACCGGATGGGGCTGCATCTGGCCTTGTGCCAAGGGCCCGTCGATGCCGTGCAGGAAATCCAGATGGGTGACCGAACCGCGTGGGGCGATGCCGACCGCGCGCCGCTATCGAACGGGCATGGGCTGACCAGTCTCTTCATCAACAAGCCCACGCTGTTTGGTGGTGACGAGCGTGAAGGCGGCGTGGTCGGCACCATCGATGTGCTGTCGGGCCATGCTGGTCAGGGGCGTAACGACTATCTGATGAGTCGCCTTGGGGCGGCCATTCCGGCATTCCGAGGCGTGCTGTCCTTGGTGGCGCGCAAGATCCTGTTTGCGGCCAACAACCCCTATATCAAACCTTGGGCGGTGCGGGTGCGCCGCTTCAATGCCGGTTGGCATGACCATGCCTGGATGGGAGATTCCGAAGTCCGCACATGGGATGAGGACGAAGGACAGGAGATCAGCGTCGGCATGAATCCGGCGCACATCCTGGTTCAGTGCCTCACCGATCCGCATTGGGGCATGGGCTATCCGCAGAGCACCATTGGCTGGAGCCTCTGGAACGCGGCATGGGCGTTGTCGAGCGAGGGCTTCGGCCTCAATCTGATCTGGACGCGCCAGCAGCCCATCGAGAGCTTCATCGGCCAGGTCATCGACCACATCGGCGGCATCCTCTACACCGATCCGGAGCAAGGTACGTTTGAACTCAAGCTGCTGCGCGACGACTACTGGATCGACAGCCTGCCGCAGTTGGGGCCCGACGAAATCGTGCGACTGGAACGCTTCGAGCGCGCCCAGTGGGGCGAGCTGCCCAATGAACTGACCGTGGTCTACACCGACTGGCAAACCGGCGGTGATGCGACGGTCACAGTGGAGAATCTTGCCGCCATCCAATTGCAAGGCGGCGTGATCAATCAGCGCCGCGACTACCCGGGCGTCAACTACGGGCCGCTGGCCGCACGGCTGGCCTTGCGTGACCTGCGCGCCTTGGGTTCGCCCCTGGCCCGGATGAGTCTGACCGTGGCACGCGACACGCTGGAACGTGCGCCGCTGCCGGGCGATCTATTCCTGCTGAACTGGCCGCGCTTGGGTGTGGATCAGATGGTGGTGCGCGTCACCGGCATCGACACCGGCACCTTGGGCGCGGCGGAATGGCGCATTGAAGCGATGGAAGATGTGTTCGGGATGAGCAACACCGTGTTGTCGCCCCCGCCCCCGCACATCGAAGATCCGACCATCGAACCTTTGCCACCCGCCTTGGTGCTGGCCGTCGAGGTGCCGTATTGGGAACTTGCCCGGCGCTTGTCGCGCGCAGAGCTGGCCTACCTGACCGTCACGGACACCTATCTCGGTGCGCTGGCCGCCGCCGGTGGCTCGGGGCAGTTGAATTGGCAATTGGCAATCGGCGCTTCAGGCGGCGACCTCGCAGCTGTCGTGGGCGAAGACTACGCACCACTGCTGACGCTTGATGCAGCCTTGCCCGCCAGCGAATTCGATGCCATCGGCGTGCCGGTGACGGCTATCAGCCAACCAGAGAGGCTGGCCGAGGGCGACTACGCCTATCTCGTGGATGCCAGCGGGTCGATTGCAGAGGTAGTTGCCGTCCTGGCCTTCGATGCCGCAGACGCGACCATCGATCTCGCACGCGGCATGCTCGACACCACGCCCCAAGCACATGCCTCGGGGACTCGACTGATCGGTGTTGGTGAATGGCTGGCATCGGAAGGTGCCGAACGCGCCCCGGGCGAGTCGGTGTTCGTGGGTGCGATTCCTCGCACATCGACCGATCAGGGCGATCCTGTGCTGGCCGCCAATGGGCAGCCGATGGTGCTGACCGGTCGGCAGGCTTTGCCGTATCCACCCGGTCGTATCCGCCTCAATGGCCAGACCGAGCCTGTCGTGGTGGCCGGTGACCTCACCGTCGCGTGGGTCCATCGCGACCGCACGCAGCAGACCGCCTATCTCGTGCAGCAAGACGAGGGCGACATCGGGCCGGAACTGGGCGTGACCTACACGCTGCGTATCCGCAATCGCAACAGCGTGCTGGCGCACATCGAAACGGGACTGCTCGGCACTGCCTTTATCTGGACGGCAGCAGTGGCCGCGCTGGATGCCGGTGCGCTGGGCGACCGCATCACGGTGGAGATCAGCGCCGAGCGCGATGGTTTGAGCAGCTGGCAGCCGCAGGTGCGGGTCATGGATCGCGCGGGCTACGGCCTGCGTTGGGGACAGTATTGGGGAGGTGTGTGATGGAGCCGCGCATTGATGTTCATCTGCTCTCCCTGAACGAGCCTGCCGAATGGCGGGAGGCCTGCATCGCCAGTCTTGAAGGTGCGCCGATCCAGTTGCACGTTCTGCCCGGCATTCCAGGCCTTATCGGTGAGGCACGCGCGGTAGGCTATGCACAAGGCGCGTTGCCGCTGGTGTCCTTCGTCGATCCCGACGATCTGTACGAACCCAGTGCCTTCACACAACTGGCCGATGCGCTGGATGCCTGCCCGCAGGCCGTGATGGCCTACACCGACGAAGCGCTGACCGACGAAAACGGCCAGGACATCGCGGTGCGGCGTCTGGCCTACAGCCGCTGGCAGCACGCGAACAGCGCCAGCCACGTGCACGGCCTGATCGTGATGCGTCGATCCGTAGTCGAAGCCGTGCTCAAGGAAACCACCGACCTCAACAACTTCGCCGACTGGCTGCTGACCCTGCTCGTGGCCAAGCGCGGCGGCGTGCTGTACCTGCCCATCGTTGGGCGGCACTGGCGACAACACCCGCAGCAAAGCCATCGCACCGGCGATCCGGACGCTGTCCGGCGTATTCGTCAGGCATCGAATCTCTGGAGATAAACCATGTCATCAACCGATCCGAACCTTGGACTCAACTACGGCTGGACGCTCGGCGAGAGCGGCTGGGACACCGGCATGGATGCCAACCTCAAGCGCCTCGGCGCGGTGGTCGGTCTGTCCGTGAAAGACCGCGACCTGACAACGCCACCGGCCAGCCCCATCAATGGCGACCGCTACATCGTGCCTGCCGCTGCCACGGGCGTGTGGGCGGGAAAAACCAATCAGATCGCGGTGCGCATTGCCGATGCCTGGGAGTACCACTCGCCCAAGATCGGCTGGCTTTGCTACATCGAGGACGAAGCCAAGCTCTCGGCCTACAAGTCCACCGGCTGGAGCGCAGGCGTCTCCATCTGATTTCCCATCTTCGTACCCACCAGAAACCCGCCCACGAGGCGGGTTTCGTATTTCTGGAGACCGCAATGACCGAACCCGAACAACAACAGCCTGCGCTCGTCGAGAACATGCTCCTCTTGCGCCGCGAGGACTTCGACGAACTGCTGGACCGCGCCGCTGAACGCGGAGCCGAGCGTGTCCTGACCCACCTCGGTCTGGAAAACGGCCACGCAGCGCGCGACATCCGCGAATTGCGCGACCTGCTGGAAGCCTGGCGCGATGCCCGCCGCACGGCTTGGCAGACCACCGTCAAGGTCATCACCACCGGCATCCTTGCCGCGCTGCTGGTCGGAGCCGCCATCAAGTTGAAACTGATGGGAGGCCCACAATGATCGAGACCTTGCTCGGTGGCCTCCTCGGTGGGGCCTTCCGTCTCGCACCTGAAATCCTCAAGTGGCTCGACCGCAAAGGTGAGCGCGGCCATGAACTGGCGATGCAGGACAAGGCGCTGGAGTTCGAGAAGCTGCGTGGCGCGCAGCGAATGTCGGAAATCGGCGCGGGTGCCGATGCCGCGTGGAACGTCGGAGCCATCGAAACCTTGCGCGAAGCCGTGCGCACGCAGGGCGAGAAAACCGGCGTGCGCTGGGCCGATGCCCTGTCTTGCAGCGTTCGCCCGGTCATCACCTACTGGTTCATGGCCTTGTACTGCGCCGCCAAGACGGCCGCATTCGCGGCTGCAGTGACTGCCGGTGCTGGCTGGGGCACGGCCATCCTGCATGCCTGGACGGAGGCCGATCAGGCGCTATGGGCAGGGGTGCTGAACTTCTGGTTCCTCGGGCGCGTGTTTGACCGGGTGCGGCCGTGATCGAGGTACCCAAAGCGGCCATCGAACTGGCCAAACGCTTCGAGGGATTCGAGCGCAGGGTGAAGCGCGGAATCGAGATCACCGCCGTTCCCTACATCTGCCCCGCAGGTTTCTGGACGATTGGGTACGGCCATCTCTGCGACCCCAAGCACCCGCCAATCACAGAGGCAGAAGCCGAGTCCTATCTGACGTGCGATCTGCAGACGGCTCTGGCGGCGACGCTGCGCTACTGCCCGGTGCTAGCCACGGAGCCGGAAGCGCGGCTCGCGGCCATTGTCGACTTCACCTTCAACCTCGGCGCGGGGCGGCTGCAGACATCAACGCTGCGTCGGCGCGTCAATCAGCGGGACTGGACTGCCGCAGCGAATGAACTGCGCCGATGGGTCTACGGCGGCGGAAAAGTGCTGCCGGGGCTTGTCGCTCGGCGGGAAGCGGAGGCCGCTTGGCTGCTTCGCAACGCCTGATCCCGAACCAGTAGGAAGAGCTTGGCTTTACCGCCGAACAGCGCGTTCATGTCATCCACGTCACCAACCACTTGAAGAACTACATCATGAAAAATGAAACCGAATGGCAGACCCAGATCGCAGAACAAAACGCTGCGGATGCGCTGGCCAATGCACGTGGAACGTTGATCCGAGCCCTGCATGAACTTGATTCATATATCGAGAAGTTCGACGCAGCCGATAGCCCGGCCCGGAAGGCGGAGTTGCTCAACTGGACGCTGAATCACTTGGCGACCGGTATCACACCAAACCTTCGGCTAGACCTGATCGCCAATGCCCAAGCGATGTTCACGCGACTGGCGAAATGACTTCCTGCTGATCGCTGTCATCCTCTTCGGCCTCACCAAGCTCCGGTCCGCCAGTGCCAACTGCCGCCGCCTTGCCCATGGCCCGCTCGACCAGCTTGACCAAGGCTGCCTTTCGGGCTTTGTAGAAGCCTTCGAAATCATCAGCCCGGAGCGCCGTCGTATCGATGAGATGTGACCCGACAATGGCGTTCATCGGCGCGTCTGCCAGCTGAACCTGCGTGTGCGCCTGCAACTTTGACAAGTAGATCGATGGCGCATGCCCCCCGATCATTCGGTTGGCCTTGTAGGAGATAGGGGTCTTGTTGACGACCGTGTTGTAGACGGAGCGCTTGATACCGTTTTTCTCACACCAGTCCTGCGGAAAGATGTGATGAATATCGAGGGCAAGCTCTTCGTCGTCAAGTTCCTGGATTTTTGCCTTCCAGAAGAAATCCTGTGCGCCCTCACGAAGCACCAGCACGTTCAGCCCTTTGTATGCAGCTGACAGGCGAGAGGTCATCGTGTCGAGGCGGTCAGGGCTGAAGGCCGCATCCGCAATGGTTCGAGGTGTCGCAGCGTCGCTTTCGATCCATTGCAGAAGATCTTCAACGTCGTTCGCGATTCGAGTTTCGATGGCGCTGCCGTAAAGTTCGCCAAGAACACCGCTCCAGTACCAGTGAGACAGCTTTTGGTAAATGCGCGGCTCAAGCCAGCGCTCACGCAGGTGGGCAAGCACCGAAGCAAGCGGAGCCAGTTGTGTTCGATAAGGCAGTTCGCGTGGCGTTTTTACACACTCTTTGCGCAGAAACTTGGCTGCGAGAAGGAAGCCCGCTTCGACTTCGTCTGCCCATTTGGCATACGCGCTCAAGGGCATGGCCAGTATCGACACTCGCTTTGCGCTCACAGGTTGCACGGACTTCCCCGTTTTCCCCGACGCTACATCGGCACGACGCAACTCCAGCGTGTGCAACATCGATACGGCCTGCAGGAAGTCCGTGGACTCCACTTGTGACAGTAGCGCCTCTTTGCACAAGCGCTGATACCGGCCAGAGATATTACGGGTGGCGTTGCCATGCCAGTCATCACGCAGATTGAAGCCGTCAGCCGCGTAGGTCGCTGTGACCAGTTCGAAAACATTGAGAGGGACACCACCTGTGTTGACCTTCTCGAAGACCAGGCATACGGCTTCCTTCGTGGTGGCCTTGCCCAACTGGATCACAGGTAGCTGGTAGTTTCGGAAGGCATTCAATACCTGACGACGGAACTGCATGTACAGGCCGAACTTCTCTGGCGCGTACTCCTGCAAGGCTTCTTCCCATGCATCCGAGTTCAGGATCTGATCGCACGGAAAATAAAGCTGCTCACACTCCTTCTGCGTCGTGCTCAAATCAAGATCGATCTGACGGCCAAAGTTAGAGCGTTTGATCTTGTCCTCTTCGATGGCCTCGATGGCGTCCTCCAGGCGATCCCCGCCTTCCAGCGCCACTTCGACGTTCCAGTAGTAGTGGCGTCGAATCGGCTTGCCCTTTTCTGTGCGGGTCTTTACCGCTTCCTTCGTGGCCAAGACTTGCGTCAAGGTGGTGAGGCGTTGCTGTCCATCGAGGATTAAGAGTTCCGCATCTGAAGAACCTGGCGGGGGCGCAATCCCCTCGACGGGCCGCACCTGAAATTTGGCCTCGCCCCCGGTTTCCAGCAGCATGACTGCGCCAACCGGGAACGACCGGGCGATGCTCACCAGAAGGCTGCGAATGTGCTGGTCATCCCACACCCATCCACGCTGAAAGTCCGGCAACTGAATCTTCGCCTTGACGATTTCGGCAAGGATCTCTGGCAATAGCCGCTTGGTGCTGTCGAAAGTGCTCATGGTTTTGCCTTCGTTTTCACTTCACCAGATCCATCAACTTGTCGAAGCTCTTCACCACGTCGTACTTGACGTTCTCGGGAGCGTACTTCCGGTTGATCTCATTGAAGAACTTGCGGGCGCATTCGATCTTGGTTTCCTCGATCTTCGTCAGTTGCATCGTTGACATCGACCCCTTTGTCTCCGCAACGAAATAGACATGCTTGACGGTGCCCTCTTTGAACGAGATTGCCCAGTCAGGGTTGTAGTCACCCACCGGCGTCGGGATCAGGAAGCCACGTGGTAGCTTGGCGTACACAACCACTTCGGTGCAGGTGTCCAGCGTCTCGACGAATTTCCGCTCGATGCCGGAATCCGTGATCACGTAGTCGTAGATGTGCCGCTTGAGCTTGTCACCGGCCTTGCTGAAGTCCTGCTTGGTCTGGCCTGCAGTGAAAATATCTAGATCGAACTTGTCCTCGACCGGGTCGTAGGCCAAGTGTTCGATGATCATCGTCGCCTTCTGCTCATTGATCAGCCGCACGGTTTCAGCAATGAAGCTCTCCGGATTGGTGCGGAACTGGGCAAACACCGCGACGTTGATTCCTTTGAGGATGTCTGCCGTCGTGCGTCGGGTCAGCTGCGTACCTTCAGCGATCTTGCCGATCAGGTCGTACTTCACCGCAGAGTGAATCGAATGCACGTTCTTTTCCGTTTCGGTGGCCTTGAGCACGAACGCTTCGCCATCCTTGAGACCGTCATAGGTCACCTGGGCCGCCTGCTCGCCAGTCTGGATGGTGTACTGCAACGGCGTCACGCGAAGACTCTTGTCCAGTTCGGCGACCGCCTTTGTCACCAACTCTGCCGAATCGAAGTCGACGCTGTAGGCCGCCTTGCGATTGATCCGGTTCCACAGCGCCTTGAACTCCTGTTTGTCGAAGTTGCTGTTGAGCGGGTTCTTCTTGGGGCGGCGGTCGTCGCCGATCTCAAACATCTGGCTGTCGCTGAAGACACTGTCGATCAGCTGGTACACCTGCTCGGCATGCGCCTGCAGCTCCGGGGGCAGCGGTGCCAGGGTGCCGCCTTTCTTGGCCTCGTGGTAGGTGCCTGTGATGCGGTCGGTATCGTCGCTGTAATCGTTCTTGAGCAGGTACTTGTAGATCTGCTTGGCCAGTTGCGGCGTCACTTCGACATCGCCGGTGGGCGTCTTGAGCACCTTGCCAGTGAAGTAGGCTTCGTTGGCCACCTTGGGGCGGGCCGACAAGGAGTCGCTGATATCTTTCTGCAGCGCGGTGACGAACTCCTTGAAGCTTTCGCTCGCCACCACGGTCAGCACGTTGATGTCATGGACGATGGCCGGATGATCCACCCGGTCGCCGAGCTGATTGACAGACAAGCGCAGACCACGACCGACCTCTTGTCGGCGCGTGACCTCGTTGTTGTAGTCAGGGTGCTTCAGGAAGCAGATCACGAAGACGTTGGGGTTGTCCCAGCCTTCGCGCAGGGCCGAATGCGAGAAGATGAAACGTACCGGCTCTTCGAATTTGAGTAGTTGCTCCTTCTTTCGAAGGATCAGGTCGTAGGCATCCACATCGTCGGACAGGCCTTTGTTCTCGCCAGTCTTGGCTATGCTCGGGTCGACGTCGCGCTTGGTCTTCTTGTCGATGGAAAAGTATCCGCTGTGCGTCTTTTCCGCTGCAATGCCCTTCAGATACTTGATGTACGGCGTTTCATCCAAGTCCAGCACCTCGTTCAGGTACTGGCTGTACTCCTCTTCAAAGATCCGCGCGTAGTCGCCTTTCTCGTCCGCTGCCGAGTAGTCGCGGTACTTGACCACTTCATCGATGAAGAACAAGGTCAAGACCTTGATGCCTTGCTGGAACAGCGCCTGTTCCTTGTCGAAGTGCGCCTTGATCGCCTCCCGAATCTGGATACGGCGCAGCGATGCTTCGTTCACGTCGCCGGTGGCCTCGCCCACAAACAGTTCAACGCCGTTGGTGAAGCTCAAGGTGTCGGTGTTGGCATTGATGTCCGCCACCACAAAACCACGGTACTGATCCAGCTCGTTTGAAAAGCCGTCGGAAAACAGGTTGTCGCCCTTGCCCAGCTTGCGGACGATGCGCTTGATCTCGCCACTTTTCAGCTTCTGCTCGAACTCAACGCGGGCCACCGGTGCCTTGCTCGAAATCTCGATGGACTGCAGATACAGATAGGCATTGGTGCCCGCCAGTCCCTTCACTGAGATGCCGCGCACTGCGATCTTCTTCACCAGCTTCTGGTTGTACGCGTCCAGGGCGTCCAGCCGGTGGATCTTGTTGTGCGTTGTCTTGTGGGTGGCCGAGTAGCGCAGCACCATCAGCGCCTTGAATTCCTCCAAGGACTTGAGCGTTGCTGCACCTTCCATTTTTTGCGGCTCGTCCAGGATCAGGATTGGCCGGTTGGCGCTGATCACATCAATCGGGCGGCGAGACTGGAAATCGTCGAGCACATCGTAAATACGCCGGTTGTCCGCGCCACGGGCGGCAAAGGCCTGCACGTTAATCACCATCACGTTGATGCCCGCATCCGACGAAAAGCTCTCCAGGTGATGCAGCTGTTTGGAGTTGTAGATGAAGAAGCGCGCCTTCTTGTGGTAGGTCTCCAGAAAGTGCTCGGCCGTGATCTCCAGCGACTTGGCCACACCTTCGCGGATGGCGATGCTGGGCACCACGATGATGAACTTGCTCCAGCCGTACTGCTTGTTCAGCTCGAAGATCGTCTTGATGTAGCAATAGGTCTTGCCGGTGCCGGTTTCCATCTCGACATCGAGGTTGACCCGGCTGACCTTGGTCTTCACCAGTTCGGACGACTGCGGCAGGTTCTGTTGATGCTGAACTTGGGTGATGTTCTCCAGCAGCGCGATATCGCTCAGCTTCAGGTCGGCGTTCTTGAACCCGCCCTCCGCAAACAGGTCCTCGACACCTTTCTTGGCCTTGCCCGGATCGATGCGATAGCTGATGGCCTCTGCCGTGGCAGGCGGCTGCCCTTTGAAGCAGTCGACCACGGCTTGTACCGCCGCTGTCTGATAAGCCTGCGTTTTGAATTTGAGTTTCATCGCGCGCCCCTCAGATGCATTTCACTTCGGTGGCGGGCGACAAGAGCTTGAAAATCTGCTCGACGTTGATCTTGACCGCGCTGTTCTTGTAGCCCGCGTCGCGGAACACCACACGCAGAGGCTGTTGCTTCGCCAGTTCCTTCACAAAGGCTTCGTCGATACTGCCGCTGGCGTCGAAGCAGGCGGCCAGCACATTGCCATCGACAAAGAACACGTCTTTGCCTTGAATGGACTGCTTGGTGATGGGCAGGGCCAGGTCGACACCCCAATCCAGCATCACCTGGAACAGCAGGTCCTCGGGCGTGCGGTCGGGCTTGATGTTGTCAACGAACAGGTCGAACTTGGCCTTGTCCAGGGCATCAGGCGCGTAGTAAACGTCGGCCATATTGGAGGTTTCGACTTTGAGAACGCGGAAACCGACATCCTTGCTCCAGTTCTCATTAGGACTTTTCTCCAGAATCTCTTTCCCTGCTCTACGCAGGCGCTCCTTTGTCAGTTCCGCAATATTTGACTCAACCCCAATCTGCTTGCAGAAGATAGCTGCACTTTTTTGAGTGTTATTTTCTTCGGACAGTGGCTCTGGAAGTTGAATTGCAATGTACTGGCGAACTCCGCCGTCTTGGGCATTGGCTTTCAAGGTTGCGTGTGCAGTTGAACCAGAACCTGCAAAAAAGTCGAGAATAATCCCGTCCTTTGCTCCTGCAATAGCAATCATTCTCTCGATCAGCCGAATTGGCTTCGGTGTGGAGAATACTTTTTGGCCAAGTAATGCAGCTGTTTCCTTCTGCGCTTCATCGTTGTGACCACACTCCTCGAACGTCCACCAGGTCGGAGGAACAATCCCCTGTTGAACCTCTTTGAGGTAACGCTTTAGTCGCGGCTTTTTATAGGATTGGTTTGGTCCCCAAAACAGCCGACCCTCCCGTTCAATCTCCAAGTGTTTTTCCTTAGAGTATCGCCAGACCGCGTGCTCTTCCGGCCAAACTTCCTCGCCAGTGCGAGGATGAGTGATTGAGTACCAAAGTGTCGGTCGCTCATCTTTAGATTTGTTACTAACGTAATTATCCGAAGCCCATTCGCCCCTGGGGTCATTATCTGGATTGGTGTAGCGTGCGTTTTGCTCCGCTTTACGTGGGAGCAGGCCTCTGACGAATGCCTCTGATTTTCGATAGACGAGAACGTGGTCGTGCATTACGCCAATTCCAGGATCATCATTTGCTACCGCATATTTTTTTTGCCATACAACGTTTGCCAAGAAGTTGCTTTCGCCGAAGATTTCATCGCCTATGCGTCGCATGTTGGCTACTTCTGTGTCATCAAGAGTCAGGAAAAGAACTCCGTCCTCGGAGAGAAGATTTTTGGCCAGCTTAATTCTTGGATACATCATTGACAGCCAATCCGAGTGAAAACGGCCATTCGAATCCTTATTGGCGACAAGGCGATTTCCTTTTTCATCGACTTGATTTGATTTCCTTAGGAATTCTTCACTGTTTTCGGCGAAGTCATCTTCGTAAATGAAATCGTTTCCCGTGTTGTATGGCGGGTCGATGTAGATCATCTTGATCTTGCCGAGGTAGGTCTCCTGCAGCAGCTTCAGCGCGTCGAGGTTGTCGCCCTCAATGAACAGGTTCTTGGTGGTGTCGAAGTCCACGCTTTCTTCGCGGCAGGGGCGCAGCGTTTTGGCAATCGGCGCGTTGGCCGTGAGCAAGGCTTCGCGCTTTCCTGGCCAGTTCAGGTGGTAGCGTTCCTGCGGGCCTTCGACAATCGATTCAGCCAACTCTTGCCGCAACTGGTCGAAATCCACCGCCAGGCGCACAGAGCCGTCTTCCCCCTTGGCCTCGGTGACGCAGCCTGGGAACAAATCACGAATACGGGCAATGTTGTCCTGCGTGAGATTGGGTGAGTGCATTTTTAGCTTTTCCATGTTTTTCCTCTATTCGCCGTGCCTGCTTCAGACAATGCGCGGCTTTTCAATTGTTCAAATTCGTATTGGGCTGTTCAGTCGCCTTGTTGCCAGTCCTGGCACAAGTGCATGCGCAGGCTCTCGATGGTGGAGGGCAAGGTGCCCCGGCAAGTCACGCCCAAGTAGGTGGCCGCGCGGGTGGTGCCGACGTACAGGTATTTGTCGAACAGCGCCGGGTGCAGCGAGGCGAGCTGGTCAATGCCGACAAAGAACACCGCCTCGAATTCCAGGCCTTTGATGTGCTGGATATCGAACACGCGCACGTTGCTTTCTTGCCCCACAGCCTGACCCTCGCGACAGGCGATCACCTGAATGTTGTGCTCGGCCAGGGCGGTGTTGAGTGCCTCAGCTACCGGGGCAACGTCGTCCTCGGTGTTCACAAAGATGGCGGTGGATGGCAATTGGCCGACAAAGCGTTCGATCTCGCGAATGCGATCCGCCAGCCAGCCAACCGTGGCTTCCGTGCTGGTGGCGTGTTCCAGCAGAGCTGGCGCGACACCCACACTGTCCATGTGCGCGGGCAAGCTGGCGTTTTGCTCGGTGCCACCAACGGCCCGGATCATGGCGCGGGCCAGATCGTTCAGCTGCTTGCTTTGCCGGTAGGAGACGGTGATTTCCTTGATGTCGAAATCGGAGAAGACCCACTTCAAGTCGTCGGCGGAGCGTGCGCCCCAGGTAGTCAGGCGCTGGTTGAAGTCGCCACAGGCAAAGAATGAGCGCAGTCGCGGATGCGCCAGCGCCGCCATGCTCGCAAGCTGGATGGGCGAGAAGTCGGTCGCTTCATCCACCAGGATCTGGTTGCGGTAGTGCCCGAGGATGGGCTGGAGCGATGACCAGGCGGGGCTATCGATGTCGCGCAGGACGTTGGGCCGACTGATCAGGTCGCCTGCGGCGCGCAAAATGGCCAGCAATACGATGTCCAACTCCAGCGGGTGGATGTCACGCGCTTCAAAGCCTTCATGGCGATACCAAGTGTTTGCCGGTTGGCGCTCGCGCCTGAACGCACGGTAGCGCTTCGGGATACCATCGAGGTAGCGCTTGACCGGGTTGACGAAGCGGCGGGCACTGGCCTGCACCAGAAGGCTAGCGCCCACCTCGGCGCGGTCCGCCTCCGTCAGGCCACGATCCCCCAGCCACTCGATAATCTTGCCGTTGCGAGATGTCTTGCTGACGGTGCGCTTGGATGCGGCCGCCCGAGCTTGGGCACGCACAGCTTGCATATAGGCATTGAGCGCGGCAGCACGGCCCGTGCGTGGTGCAGTGGCGTCTTCTTCCTCATCGGTATCAGGGTCGTCTTGATCGTCCGCATCCGTTGCTTGCGCTTGTTGCAGGCTGTCGATCACGCGGGCCAACTCATCCAGAAAGGCTCGGTTGCGGTTGAGCTGCAGGTTGAGTGCGGCCTTGATCTTGGCGTCGGAGCCTTCCTTCAAGCTGCTGACGAGCGCCTGCACTTTGGCAACCTCTGCAGCCAGCGAGCCGAACATGGAAACCAGTGCGCCATCGGCCGCCCGTGACAAGATGTCTTGCAGGCGTGCGCCGAGACTCAGGACTTCGGGAGCTTTGGCTTCGTGGAGCTGGGTTGCTGCATCATTCAGCTCCTGCACATAGGCCTTGCGCTGCCATGCGTCGAAATCGTCAAACCATTGAATGGGACGCTCCAGTGCGGCGTCGCTCAGGCTGGACAAGCCGTCTTTCAGGACAAAGGTGCCGCCACCGGAAGCTGTTCTGAGCACGCCGAATGCGTTTCGGGCCAGTTCGCGTCGATAGTCCTGCCACGTTCTGATGCGCAGATCCGAAGCGGGAACACCTTCGCGCGCAAAAGCCTCCTTGAGGTATTGCTTGAGCAATTCGGTCGGCGTGAACATCAGCCAGCTGTTGGCGTGTGCTATGCCTTGGGCTGAAGCGACGGTCTCAACCAGACGCTGTTCGCCTTCTTCCAGGAAGGCGGTGTCGAGTTTTTGGCCGAGGCGGCGAATCAGGGTTGTCGTTTTGCCGGTACCGGGCGGCCCCAGGATCAGCAGGCGCTTGTCGAGAGGAAGACGGAAAATCTCGTCCTGGTATTGATCGAGGATGGGCTGATCACGCAACCCCATCTTGGTGATGACGCTGCGGCGAACGCCGTCGATGATATTGGCCTTGACGGTCTCCTCGGCCAGCAATTGGCCCAGGATGTCTTCGGTGACTTCTTCCCCCGCAACCTCTGTTAGTAGAGCTCGCAGTGACTCGATGGTGAACGGCCCAAAATGTTCGGCTTCAACCACGGTGTCGCGAGAGTCCCACCCATCGGCAAGCGCATTGGGGCGGAGTTGAGCGCGCTCAAGAACCTCAACGACGGTTCCATTGGGGAGTGTGAACTCTGCGCCAATTACCAACGAGGCTAATCGGCCCACAGGCGCGCGGTAGCTGGCCAAATTGGGGAAGCCCGATACCGGTGTAGTGCGGCAGATGTAGTAGGTTTTTTCTTCGCCCTCTTCATCGATCACCACCACGCGGGCGATGGCGGGCTCCGTCGCCAGCACTTGGTAGCTTTCGCGGTTCGCCTGGCTGATCTGATCCAGCCGTTGGATAGTTGAACTGGAGGTCATTGTGTTGATGCTTGCCAGCGCATCGGACCCCAGGGTTCGCCCATCGTGCAGCTTGCTCTTGGCCGTTTCGGCGATGCTTTCGAGCTGCGCTAACGCTTCGCCAGCGACCAGCTCGATGTGTTTCCTCGATTCGTCATTCAGGCTCTGCGTCATGCACCCTCCCTCCCGGTCAATTCTTCAAGTTCGTTTTTAAGCTGCCGCAAGTGCGCGTTGATCTCTACCTTGCGGTTGAATTGTTTTTCTTTGGCAAGTCTGCTGGAGGCTTTCTCGACCTCACGCCGCTTGGCTGCAACCAGTTCAACGCGGGCGACCAAGTCAGCGAGGCTTTCTTGTGGGCGCGCGGGCGTGGGGATCAGGCGATGAAGCACCTGCTCATACAAACCGCCCAAGTCGAGTGCCAAGGGCATGGCAGCGCGTTCGATGTCACTCGGCAACCAGGCCGTCGCAAAGTAGTCGCTCAAGACCCAACGGCTGGCGTCTGACTCGTTCGGGCGCTTGTACGCGGCAATCACCTGCGTTCGGCCATCAAAGCTCAGCTCGAAGATGATGGGAAACTGCACAGCGCCATCGATGCAGCGCAATACATCCAGATTCAGATCTGGCGTCTTGAGCTGGATGCTAAAAATCTGAAGCTCCGGCACCCCCGCCTTGGCAGGCAGGTTGATCGTCTCCGGGGCCAGCTTGTATTGCCAGATGATCTGCTCCACCTGCTCGACGAACAGGTCTTTCAGCCGAGTGTTGGCACCGCTGTGTTCGTAGATCTTGTTCTTGGGCAGGGTTCGGCCAAAGGCTGCCTGCTTCGGGTAGCTGATGAACGCGGCGTTCGACACCAACGAGGCGGGCTGACTCATCCAGCCTCCTGAATCACCAGGAAGGTGATGAGCTCGAAGTCATCCAGCCCGGCGATGGTGTTGACCAGCGCGGTGGTTTTCCCGCCGCTGAACAGGCTGTCCAGATCCTTCTCTTCCTTCACCTCAATCATTGAGCGGATGGTCTTGCCGAGCAGATCCGAGTACACCTGCATCTTGCGGCCATCGGCTGTTTCTTTATTGAACAGGCGGCAGGCATCCGGTATGGGCTGGGCTTGGCCCTTGCAGCAACTACGCACCAAGTCCAGCAAGCGTTTGACTTCGGTGTGGTCGTGAATGACCTCGCCTTCACGGTTGATGTACACGAGGTAGTAAGGGTGAAGCCGGTTGTGCTGACTGACGTTGACGCTCGGGTTGCGGTTGCGCAGCGTGAAGATCACGCCCGGGCGCAGGCCCATCTCCGGCTTGGCAGGTACGACTGCGTGCATTCCGCTTGGCACGTTGCTCAATTCGCCATTGGCCTTCACGTAGTTGAGCAAGTCCATGCGGAAGTCGTTGAGCCCGAGGTCCGTGATCGACACACCGGTCTTCAGATCTTCCAGCTCGATCACTTCCTCTTGCAGACGACGCAGTTGCTCCTTGCGATAAGACACGTCGTTGGCTTGGGCGCTCAGCACGTTGTCGTCGCCAGTGGCCGTGACGTCGGCAATCATCATCCGACTCTCGACCCGCTCCTTGAGGTTGATGTACTCGTCGAGCGAGATGTCAGGCCAATAGTTGACGAGCTGGATGCTGCTATTGGGCGAGCCGATGCGATCCACGCGGCCAAAGCGCTGAATGATGCGCACAGGGTTCCAGTGGATGTCGTAGTTGATCAGGTAGTCGCAGTCCTGCAGGTTCTGGCCTTCGGAGATGCAGTCGGTGCCAATCAGCACGTCAATCTCGGCTGCTTCGTTCGGCAGCACGATGGCTTTCTCCTTCGAGCGCGGCGAGAAGAGGGTGAGCAGCTCCTGGAAATCGTAGCTCTTCTTGAGCGTGGACTTCGGCGCACCTTTGCCGGTGACTTTCGCGCTGTGCAGGGTCTGTGTGGCCAGCAACTCCGGAGCCAAATTGGCATACAGATAGTCAGCGGTGTCGGCGAAGGCGGTGAAGATCAGCACCTTCTTGTTGCCGGGATTCAGCGGTGCTGCGATCTTTTCCAGAACCAGTGCCTTCAGGTGCTGCAGCTTGGCATCATCGGCAGGCGTGATCTTGTTCATGGACGCCAGCAAGGCATCAATGATTTCCAGATCGACTTTCAGCTCGTGTTCCCAAGACGGCAAGTCCATATCGGCGAGGCTGATCTTGACCTTGCCGCCGATCTCGCTGTCCCCAATGGTGGGCAGGTCGTCGTCCTCCGCGTCGAGGTCTTCCAACTGGTCGGTCAGGTCATCAATGCTGGTGACGCTGCCGGTCTGGTTGAACGTGCTGATCTTGGCCAGCGTATTCGTGTGGTTCGCACGCAGGGACTGGAGCGTCAAGCGGAAGGACTCAATCGAGCTTTCTAGGCGTTTGAGCAGATTGGTCGTCATCAACGCCTGCAGGCTCTTTTCGCGGTCGGCTTGCTTGAGCTTTCCTTTGCCAGCGACCTGGGTGTCGTACATCTCCTCGTATTTCTTGAGCCGACTCGGCAGGATGTAGCTGATCGGGGCATACACGGCGAGCTTGAGCAGGGATAGTTGCTCGAAGATCTCGTTGAAGCTCATCACGTCCGTTCGCTGCGTGAGCGGGCTGTGGAACGACAAGGGTTTGCGACGCTCGGGGAATTGGCCGATGTCCTTGGTGTCGTAGAAGGTCTGGATGTGCTTGCGGGAGCGCGCGATGGTGACGCTGTCGAGCAATTCGAAGAAGTCGAAGTCCAACGAGTCCAGGATGGCCCGCGCTGTGCGCTCTTCCGGTGGAAGCTTTGCCCATGCGTTGAAGCTGGCCTGCGCACCACGGAAAATGTCCTCTACCGTCTTGCCCGTGCGCAGCTTCTTGCTGAGGTTTTCGGAGTCGCCCTCGTAGGCCAGTGCCAATTGGTTGCGCAGGTCATTGAAGCGGTTGTTCACCGGGGTGGCCGAAAGCATCAGCACCTTGGTTTTCACCCCCTCCTTGATGACCTTGTTCATCAGCTTCTGGTAACGGGTTTCCTTCTCCTTGTAGGCGTCGTTATTGCGGAAATTGTGCGACTCGTCGATGACGACGAGGTCGTAATTGCCCCAGTTGATGCGGTTCAGCGGAGTGCCAAACGACTCGCCGCTGGTGCGGCTGAGGTCGGTATGACAAAGCACGTCGTAATTGAACCGGTCGCGGGCAAAGATGTTGGTCTTGAGGTTGCGGTTGTAGTTCAGCCAGTTGTCCGCCAGCTTCTTGGGGCACAACACCAGGACTGACTTGTTGCGCAGCTCGTAATACTTGACGACCGCCAGGGCCGTGAAGGTCTTACCCAAGCCGACGCTGTCGGCCAGGATGCAGCCGCTGTAGGTCTCCAGTTTGTTGATGATCCCGGTGGCCGCATCTTTCTGGTAGTTGAAGAGCTTGTTCCAGATGAGCGTGTCCTGGTAGCCCGTGCGGTCGTTCGGCAGGACGTCCTCGTTGATGTCGTCCAAGAACTCATTGAAGATGTTGTAGAGCATCAGGAAATAGATGCTCTCGGGAGAGTTCTCTTGGTAGACCGATGCGATGTGGTCGCAAATCTGCGCGGTCACATCTTCCAGCTTCTCGGGGTCCTGCCAGATCTGGTTGAACAGACTGAGGTAGGTCGCTGTGAATGTCGGCTCGTCCATCTTGTTGACGAGGTTGGAGACAGCGTTGCCCTGCTGGTAGCCGAGGTCGACGGCGGTGAAACCGTGCAATGGCATGTAGGCAGTCTCTGTGGCGGCAGCTTGAACGCAGGCGAACTGCTGCATAGGGGCCTTGCTACGATTTGACTTGAAGGTCGCCTTGCGCCGCATCCAGTCAGCGCACTCCTTTGCAATCGCGCGCTGGGTCAGCTTGTTGCGTAGCTGAATCTCGAACTCGCTCCCATACAGACTTCGTTCGCGGTCAGCCTTCGGGATGTGGAACTCTTTGCGTTCCTTACGAATCTTGTCGGTGACCTCGTTGGCGGTGAATGTCGGCGAGGTGAAGATGAATTGAAGCTCGTCGATTTTTTCCAGCTCTGCTTTGAGCGCTTCGAACGCGTACATCGAGAAGCAGGAGGCCGCAATCTTCAGGCAGGCACCAGGCTTGAGCGTCTGCTTGAGATCGTCACCGAGCAGGCGGTTGATGTTGTCGATCAGTTCCATCAAGAGTCCGCCTTCGTAGTGGCGCTATAGCCCGGTGCCAATACGGCATTTTTCACGCCGTAAATCGCGAGGTGATCTTTGAGCCATAACCGGTACTCCGGTCCGCGCAGACAATGATCGGGCGAGCAGTCGACACTCCATTTGCGCAGGATGTACCCAGCTGTGGCGGCGCGCAGCTTCATCCGCAGCACGCCGTCGCGCATGCCGTAATCCATTTCGGTGATCTCCGGCCGGGGCTGATCCGGGTGCGGCACCAACTCCAGTTCGACGATCCGCGTCCACTGAATGTCTTGATCGCTCATCTCATGGGCTGCAACTGGCTGCCCCTTGAGCACGACAGGGTTTTTGATCCGGGTGATGACGAAATCCCGGAACTCCTGAGACTTCCGGTCAAAGGCGCGGACATGCCAGCGCAGGCCGTTGTCGATCAGCGCAAAGGGGACGACTTCCCGCTCAGTACAGCCGCTAGATATTGAGTAGTACTCGACGCGGAGCGGACACCCCTGATGGATCGCCCGGGTCACGCTGGCCAGCACATCCAGATCCGGGTGTGTAAGCCGTGAGGGGCTTTCGCTGGCCACCCACGCCTTGAGCCGCATCGGCTCGCCGTCTCCAAAACCCTGCGTCAGCCAAGACAGCACCCGCTCCGGAGGAAAGTCGAAGATGGGGCGGAAGTCTGGCCCCAGGACGTAGGCCTTGCCTTTGGGGTCATAGTCGATGTTGCCTGGAGACAACTCCTTATAGAGCGCCAAATCCCGGGTTGCCGCTGCGGACTGGATGCCAAAACGCGCAACCAAGTCCTGCCGACGGATCTCACCCACGAAGCGCACACGCAGCTCGATGAACGCGAGCCGGTCGCGCTGAGGCTGGGTCAGTTCTGCAAGTTGGTCTTTGGGCATTCCTGAGTGCTCTATCGGGTTAACGAATACTTGTGCGGGTTATTGCGGGAAGTATATAAGCTGCTCTAGAATGTGGCAATGCAATGTTTTTGATTCTTGTATACGTTGCATTGTGATTACCACATGACGGGCGACGCCCGCACTTTGGAGCATGGGAGTGAAAGCAGACAAAGCCATCGCGACCTACCGGCGCATGCGGGCGCAACCGCTGTGGCGTCTGCTTGCCTCGACTACCGGGCCCACCGTCATTGGCCTGCTTCAATCTCATCTGTATGAGGGCGAGCGAAGCCTCCCTGCTTCCATTTTTCACGAACGCATCGCAAGGGATCTGGAAGAGCTGCGCGCCCAAGGCGAAGACTTTCCCCAAACGGCACAGGCGTATGTCGCCAGCTGGCTCGCCGATGGCTACTTGGAACGACGCTTCCCGGCTGGGGCTTCAGAGGAGGAATATGAACTCTCCACGGCGGCTGTCGAAGCCATTCGGTTCGTATCTGGACTGGCACAGCCGCATTCAGCTGCGACCGAAAGCCGCCTGACCCTCGTTATCGAGGCCTTGGCCCGACTTGCCGAGGACACCGACACCGACAAGTTCCGACGCATCGACCGGCTCATGGCCGAGCAAGCCCGTATCGACAAGGAAATTGACGCCATCCAGAAGGGGCAGATGCGCGTGCTACCCCATACAACGGCGCTCGAGCGCACGCGGGAGATCATCACGCTGGCCGACGATCTGGCCGGTGATTTCCGCCGTGTTCGCGATCAGTTCGACCAATTGAATCGCGATCTCCGTGAACGCATCATGGACAACGATGGCAATCGTGGGGATGTTCTGGATTCGCTGTTCGCCGGAATCGATCTGATTTCAGAGAGCGACGCAGGCCGGACTTTCTCCGCTTTCTGGCGGTTGCTTACGGACCCGGAGCAGGCGGCCACGCTTGATCAGGCGCTTGATAGCGTTATGTCGCGGGAGTTCGTGGGGCAGCTCGAAGCCAAGGAGCGACGATTCCTTCTGCGGCTGACGCGCACCCTTCTTGAGCAGGGCGGCATGGTTCACGAGGTGCTCCAGACCTTCGCGCGCAGCCTAAAGCACTTCGTCCAGAGCCGTGAATACCTCGAGCAACGCCGACTCAATCACTTGCTGAAAGACGCTCAGCGCGCAGCACTGAGCCTGAAAGATGAAGTCAGGGCCACTGAGACCCTCCAGTACACGCTGGAACTCACGAGCAGTCGGTTGCGCTCCTTGTCCCAATGGGTGCTGCACGACCCATCCCTGCAAGCATTGCCCGGGCAGATGGCAGAAGGGGACGCGCCGCCCATCGACCTGGAGTCTGTGAGCGAACTGGTCGCTCAGTCCGAGATCGACTTCCGAACACTCAAGGCCAACGTGCTGGCAGTCCTGGAGCAACGCTCCCAGGCATCGATTGCCGACGTACTGGAGCAGTTCCCTGCCGCACAGGGGTTGGGCAGCGTCGTCGGCCTGCTGGCGTTGGGCAGTCGGCATGGGTTCAAGGCCGACCACAGTGAAACCGTTGGCTGGGTTGGAGGCGACGACGAGCGTCGTAGCGCCCGAATTCCAAAGATCTTCTTTTTGAGGGAGCGGGCCAATGAACTGGTCTGAGAACGATGAATCGGCAATGCCGGCCGAAGCACAAGCACCCGAGGCTGCTCAGGTGCCTGCCAACACCCTGTTCATGGGTGACAGCGGTGAGTTGGCACTGGATACCCGGCGCGCGCTGGTGCAGCTACTGGCAGGGCCGTCGCTGGATGGACGTCGGCATCCAAAACTCTGGCCGATCTTGGTGCGAGACGAAGCGGTGATCCGTCGGCGTCTTGCCGAACTGTTTCTCGAACTGGTCATCGACCGAGACGTGCAAGTGGCCTTCACGCGCCAGGCAGATACCGGCGACCTCGAAGTGCCCCTTCTGCTGCGTCGCGCCCAACTGACCTTCATTGACTCCATTCTGTTGCTCCACCTTCGCCAGCGATTGACCCAGGCGGACTCGCAGGGCGACCGCGCCGTGGTATCGACAGACGAGATCACGGAGTTTCTCTCCCTCTATGAGCGCGCCGCCAACACCGACCGTGCAGGGTTCGTGAAACGGGTTCACGCCTCTATCGAGAAGATCAAGAAGCACAGCATCCTGCAGAAAATTCGCTCAAGCGAGGATCGCTTCGAGATTTCGCCGACGCTGAAACTCCTATTCTCAGCCGAGGAAATACAAGCGCTGACGCACCTGTATCAGCGCATGGCCGCCGGAGAGGCGCCAGCGCAACTGACTCAGACCGACGCTGATGAGGAGGTCGACCAATGATTTCGGAACCCCAAACCGCCTCCTTGTTTGCCCGCGAGCAGTTTCGGATGACTCGCCTGCAGGTTTACAACTGGGGCACTTTCTCCGGCTTGCACGATGTGCCGATCAGCGAGCGAGGCTTTCTGTTTGTGGGTCGATCCGGCGCTGGGAAGTCGACGCTGCTCGATGCATTTTCGGCGTTGCTGACACCGCCTCGCTGGATCGATTTCAACGCTGCAGCGCGCGAGGCGGACCGCAGCGGTCGTGACCGAAACCTCGTTACCTACATACGTGGTGCGTGGGCTGAACAGAAGGATGGGGAGTCAGGCGAGATCGCGACCCGCTACCTGCGCGCGGGGACGACCTGGTCAGCCTTGGCGCTGACCTACCAGAATGCCTTGGGCCAGTCTGTGGTGTTGGTTCAGGTGTTCTGGCTGCGCGGTAATGCAAACGGTAGCGCCGACGTCAAACGCCACTACCTTGTCATGGAGCGGGCCTTTGACCTGCGCGAGCTGGAGGACTTTGGTCAGTCAAACTTCGACATCCGAAAGCTCAAGCAGCCCTTCCCGGAGGCATTCGCTCGCGACGAATTCCGCCCCTATTGCGAACGGTTCTGCCGTCTGCTCGGCATCGAGAGCGAAATGGCTCTGCGTTTGCTGCACAAAACCCAGTCGGCCAAGAACCTCGGCGACCTCAATACCTTCCTGCGCGACTTCATGCTCGACAAGCCCGAGACCTTCGAGGTGGCGGATCGCTTGGTCAGTGAATTTGGCGAACTCAATGCTGCCCACCAGGCGGTTGTCACGGCCCGCGAGCAGGTTCAAACACTCGCGCCAGCGAGGGATCAGCACCAGCGCAGGGACTCGTTGATGCTGCAACGCAATGGACTGGATGAGCTTCGACTTGGCGTTGATGGCTACCGGGAAACTCGGCGCATTGAGCTTCTCAAGGAGCATGTGGCAGCCCTGGAGGTGCAAGCCAACGGCTCAGAAGGTGAAGTGGGGCGACGTCAAAGCACCCTGGATAACCACGCCGCAACCTTGCGCGATCTGGAGCGGCAGCACCGTGAGGCAGGCGGTGATCAGATCGAGCAATGGGAGGCTGAGAAATCGGGGCTGGAGGGCCAGCGCACAGATCGCCTGCGCAAACGCGGTCAGGCCGAAGAGGCATGCAAGAAGCTGGGGTGGAGCCTCCCGGATTCGCCTCAAGCCTTCGCGGAACTGTTGGGAAACGCGCGGGAGGAGGTTGAAAACTGGGAGCAGCGAAGCAACGCGAACCGCGAAGAACAGTTCCGCCTGGCAGGAGAAAAAAGGGACGCTGAGGCAGCATTTTCGCAAGCAGTGAAAGAGGTGCAGGCACTCCAGCGCCAGCCATCGAACATTCCAGCCGACATGCTGGAAATGCGCCGAAATATCGCTGCCGCCATCGGGATCGCGGAGTCGGCACTTCCCTTTGTTGGCGAACTCGTCGAAGTGAAACCTGACGAGGCCGAATGGCAGGGGGCCATTGAGCGCGTCCTGCACGGCTTTGCGCTCTCACTCCTTGTGGACGAGCGCCAGTATTCCGCGCTGGCCAATCACATCAACACCACCCACCTTGGGCAGCGCTTGGTGTATTACCGGACTGGCCGTCCGGAGACGTGGCAGGCCAAGCCAATCGGGGCTAACTCGCTCGTACTCAAGCTGAACGTCAAAGAGGGAGCCTACGCTGATTGGCTCCAGGCAGAACTGCGGCAACGCTTCGATTACGCGTGCGTCGATTCCATTCAGTCGTTCAGGAGCGCAGATCGCGCCATCACCCGCGAGGGCCAGGTCAAGCACAGCAAAACTCGGCACGAGAAAGACGACCGCAGAAGTGTCGGCGACCGACGAAACTGGGTGCTCGGATTCGATAACCGGGAGAAGTTCGGGCTGTTTCAAGCTCAGGCGCAGGAGCAGGCTGACGCGATTGCGCGCCTCGGCGGGGAGATCGACAAACTCTCCGACCAAGACAAGAACCGTGCAACCCGAGCGATGCAGTGCCAAACGCTGGTGAATCTCCAGTGGCAGGAAATAGATCTGCTCCCATTGCTGGATCGCATCTCCACCATTGAGCGGCAAATCCGCGAAGCGCGGGAAGGCAACACCACCCTACTGCAGCTCAGTGAGCAGATCGAGAAGCAAAAGAAGCTCGTCGAGGATGCTGATAAGGAGCTTCGCCAGGCAACGCGCGCGCACGACTCGATTCTTGACCAAATCAAGACCGGTACGCAGAAACTGGAATCGCTCCTACAGGACGCGTCTCTCGTTCCTTTGACGCCGCACCAGGTTTCGGGACTCGACGAGCGCTTCGCCAAGCAGTCAGATGCAGTCCGGCTCGACAACCTCGACAAGGTGACAACCTCTGTAGAACGCGCACTCAATGCGGAGATCGAAGAGGTCAACCGTGGGATTGGTGCCTGCGAGAAGGAAATAGAAGCGCGCTTCGCCGATTTCAAACGTCAGTGGCCCATGGACGCGGGCGACATGGACACGAGCCTCGCCAGCGCGCCAGACTTCTTCGCCAAATTGGTTCGACTGGAAACGGATGGCTTGCCTGCCTATGAGCAGCGGTTCTTCGAGCTGCTTCAAAACCAAAGCCACCAGAATCTGGCGGCACTTTCCACTTACCTGAACGATGCGCGCAAAGCCATCCTTGAGCGGATGGATCTCGTCAACGACAGTCTTGGCCAGGTGCCTTTCAATCAGAGCGCCAATCAACGCACCTATCTCCACATCGATGCCAGCGACCGGCAGCTTGTCGACGTCAAGGAGTTCAAGCAGGAAATCCAGCAGGCTCTGAGCCATGCGTGGACGGAGGACCGCGAGTTTGCCGAGGCACGGTTCCTGGCCCTACGCCGACTTGTTGATCGACTCGCCAGTCAGGACCCCGAGCAAAAACGTTGGCGTGAAACCGTGCTCGACGTTCGACAACATGTGGAGTTCATCGGAAGGGAAATCGATGAAAGCGGCGTCGAGGTCGAGATCTACCGCAGCGGAGCAGGCAAGTCTGGCGGTCAACGACAGAAGCTGGCCACCACGTGCTTGGCCGCTGCATTGCGGTATCAGCTGGGCGGGAACGACCACGGCGTGCCGATGTACGCGCCCGTCGTGCTTGATGAAGCCTTCGACAAGGCTGATAACGAGTTCACCGCTTTGGCGATGAACATCTTTACCAATTTCGGATTCCAGATGGTAGTCGCTACACCGCTGAAGTCCGTCATGACCCTTGAACCATTCATCGGTGGTGCCTGCTTCGTAGATATCAGCGACCGGCGCGTTTCAGGCGTCCTGCTGATCGAGTACGACGGTGACCGTCAGCGGTTGAAGCTCCCAGAGCACGCACGAGAGGAGGCTAGCGTTGAAGCTTCCTGAAGATGTCAGGCAGGCCCTTGTCCGTCGCTTTCAGAGCAAGCACCGCGAGTGGTTGATCGGTGATGCGGGCGAAAGCCTGTGGCCGCTAGAGGTTGCGCTCGGTGCACCGACGGAACAGGCTGCGCTGAGACAAGTCGATGGTGTTCGCGCTTGGGTGAGCGCATGGCAAGGCTGGCAAGGGGTCGGCATCCTATCTTGGTGTGACCGGCGGTGGAAGGCGCTTGGTGTCCAGCGACTGCCAGAGAAACTAGCGTTGCGCGGTCCCGAAGACGTTGCCATGTGGATTGGTGAATCCGCACGGTGGGAGCGCGCCCAGTCTCGCTACCGGGCGCTAATTGCCCGCTGGCCGGTACTGGCGCAGCAGTTGCCGAGATACTTTGATGTCCTCGCAGACTACAGCGATGCCGACTATCAAAGGCTTACAGAGATGCTGGATTGGATTGCGAGCCATCCGAACTCCAACCTGTATCCCCGCCAGATGCCGGTATCAGGACTGGACAGCAAATGGCTTGATGGGCGCAAAGGGCTGCTGACGGATCTGATGGCCGCAATACAGGAGGACTCATCCAGCGACCTGGATTTTTACCAGCGGTGCGGCCTGAAGGCTCCACCACTCCTTGTGCGCATGAGGGTGCTGGATCAGTCGTTGCGAGCTCATGTCGGAGGCGTGGGTGACATCACTGCGCCGGTTGACGACCTCGCAGGTATCAGTTGGCCTGTCTCGCATGTGTTCATTGTCGAGAACCTTCAAACGGGACTGGCAATGTCCGACATGCCGGGCGCTGTCGTGTTCATGCGCCTTGGCTATAACGTCGACGTGTTGGCCCGGCTACCTTGGCTTGCCCGTGCGAGGTGCATCTACTGGGGTGACTTGGATACCCATGGATTTGCCATTCTGCATCGCGCCCGTTCATACATTCCAGAGTTGCAATCCGTGCTCATGGACGAAGAGACTTTGCTTCGACACAAGGCACTGTGGGTGGACGAGGCGGCGCAGCATTCAGCAGCGGAACTGACGCTCCTAACCAAGGATGAGCAGCAACTTTATCGGGATCTCAAGCAGCAGCGCTGGGGACAAAACGTTCGCTTGGAGCAGGAGCGAATCGACTGGACTACCGCATGGAACGTGTTGCAAGGGTCATTGGCCTAGAGCCAGCGGCCTGTAGCAGTTGGTAGCCGATGGCGACCCCTGATCAGCGCAGCGCGTTCAACACTTTTTCGGCTTCTGGCCAGGGCAGCCGTCGCTTGCCCGACTTCATTCGGTCGAGTGCCTTGAAGGCGTCGTCGACAGTCAGCAGCTGGTTCTCGATCATGGCGCACAGCAACCCAATGGTGCCCATGACGTTGACCTGTTCCTTGTTGGCAACAATTCGCAAATTGGTGTCGCCCGTGAGTAGGGTGCAGGCCTCTTGCTTCGCAAGCGCCAATGCCAAGTAGTCGTTGTGACTGGGCTTGGGGCCGTTTTTCGCGGGAAGTAGGTGATTGTGCTGGCCTGGCAACTGCTGGGCATAGGCTACGAAGTCGCCGCTGACCTCCATGACCTGCAAGCCCAAGTCTTCCAGGCCCGGACTGCCCGGCTCGATTTCTTCGTAGTACAGCAGATCAGGGATGCCGAACTGCATCGGAAGCTGGAAGAGCGTCTCCATCAACGCTCCCGCTTCCATATCGATCAAGATGTTCGCATCACTGATGAGCAACCGCATCCGATGACTCCAGCTGGCGTTCTTTGTGGAAGCGCATCATCGGGATGCCCAGCAGTTCCGCCGCCTTGCCTTCGGAAATGTATTGTTCGGCCAAGGCGCGGTACACCAACTGATCAAACAGTCGTGGATGCTCTTGCGGCAGTGGCTCGCCCGGCTCAGTCTTTCGCCAGCCCTTGGCCGAAAACCGCTTCACCATCGAAAGGTGAGCAGCCTCGGTGATCACGCCACACTGTTTTGCGCGCTGCAGCCATCCGGCCATCGATAGGCCGAACTCGTGTTTGAGCACGTACAGCTCTTGCCATTCCAGGGCATGACGTTGTGCGCCAAGCAACTGCAACACCGCGACACGCGGAGCCAGGAAGGCACCGGCGAACCGGTCGCAGGCCTTCTCTTCGTCGATGCCGTCAGCCAGTCGTCCTTCGAGCAGCAAATGCCCCAGCTCATGCGCCAGGGTGAACCGCTGTCGATCACCAGGCCAGCGCTTGGAAACAGCCACGACCGGATACTCCCGGCCATCATCGGTTCGAGCCTTGGCCGTCAAGCCAGAGAAGCCCGGGTTTTCTTCATCGACCACGATGACCAGCAAGCCAAGGCCTTCGAGGGTGTCGGTGAGGTCAGCAATCGGATTCAGCCCCAACTGCCAAGCGTTGCGGACCGTATCCGAGAAGGCATCGATCTCATCCAGCGAGGTGATCTGCTCAGGCAGATTCTCGGGCGGTGCAAACGCCGGGAACGGCAGTTCGGGAAATGCGCCAAGCAACTCCACGCGCCTTTCCACCAGTTCGACGACCTTGATCTTCAGCGCATCCTGCGCCGTCTTGCCAAAGGTCGAGAGCTTGCGGAACTCGGGCTGCAGCAGTTCAACCGTATGCGTACGGAAGAAGTACTCGGTCCGGATGCCGCAGGCGCGGGCCAGCTTGAGCAGCTGAGTCGACGACGGCGTCAGCAGACCCTTCTCGTACTTCTGGATGGCGGTGTGAGAAACACCCACCTGTTCACCCAACGCACCCAGGGTCAGACCTGCCGCCAATCGTGCTTGACGAATGCGATCTGCAATCATGACGCCTCCTTGGGTTGGGTTTAAAACAACCGTCATTCTACCAAATTTTTAAACCAAAGAGAACCCCGCCCGCCTCGGAGGCCGTGGCATCACTCGTGGGCGACTGCCTCCATGTAGGGGCGCATCACAGTGGCGACGCGGCAGTCCTGGGCGTAGCGCCACAGATCGTCTGCGGACGCCTTGCGCGTCCTCCAGGCGTCTTTCAAGGCCTCCAGCGCCACATCCAGACCGATCTTGTTGCGATGTTTGAAGCAATCGACAACGGTCTTGGCCGGACTGTAGATCCGTACCTTCACCCCGTTGCAAAGGTGCTCTTCGACGCCTGCCAGATGAGCTCCACCGGCCATCTGAACCATCCGAATCGGCGGATAGTCGATCCGGGGTGAGTGGCTACCGCGCGGCATCGCGATCCAGACTTGACGCGGCAGTTGGGTGGTCAGCCCGTGAAACTGGAGTGCGGTGAGCAGGCAGAACACGGCTTGCGGCACCCTGGTGGCGACAAGGGCAAGACTCTCGAATTCCGTCATCTGTGTGCCTGGAAGACGGTAAAGACCCCGCCCGACCCGTTCCAGCAGTCCTGCGGCAGTCATGCGCGTCAGGATGACCCGGGGCGAGCCGATGGCGTCCAAATCGCTGGCGCGCAGCAGCCCTCTCTGGCTGGCCAGATCAAGGATGCGCTGGGTGTGGGTCTCGGAGAGCATTGCTGAAGTATGTTCCGTTTGATCGTCTAATATTTGTATTTGACGATCAAACGGAACTGGACGACTGGCTGCTGCGGCCTGAGCCATTTCCGCGCCCATTTACACCCATTTTTCAGTGTTGTGGATGCTACGGTCAGGCTGGCAACGATGCCAAGGCGTGCAGCAACGATCTGCTCTGGCTTGAAGGATCGACCTTGACATCAATGCCCTGGTCTTGGGCATCCTGGACCCAGCGTTTGGCCCATGCTATGACCTCGTCGCGGTCGAATCGGATGAGCTTCTGAACCCGACGATGCGGGATGCCCAATGCCTCTCGCATCTGCTTTTGCGTGAAGAGGTACAAAGGGAGCCCGGTCACATACGAAATTTCGCGCGGGTCCATCAACGTAGAGCCGCTCGGAAGCACGACGTCGGATGCTCGCTCCCAAGTTGAAGCTCGGAGGGCTTTGGACTCAAAGTCGAAGACTTCATCGATGGGGTATACGACGCGCTTGGACATTTTCATGAATCGAGGCCCGCGCCCCTCGCTACGCCAGCGTTGAAGTGTCTTGGGACTGATGTTCCAGCGCGTGGCCAGCTCGTTTTCGTTCATCATCATCTTCTGCATGGTTGACTCCGTCTGTGGTTGAAGGCAACGCATTCAGGCGTAGATCCGGCCACGAAGCCAAGTCATTCGCGGAGTTGCGATGCGGCTCGTCGCCTGACCGGGAAATCAGCGTGCATCAGCGGTCCATACCAATGTCCCTGCTGAGCACGACGATACGGACTTCTATGGGGACGTTTCGGCATCGTTGAAGATAAGCGGTTCGAGGCTCTGCTATACTCCACCACCAAGATTCAACGCCAGACTGTTATCAGTCTGGCGTTTTCATTTCTTCTTCTTAAGAACGCGTTCACGATCTCCTGAGCAGTACTGACCTTTCCCCGTTAGGTATCCCAGTCTTTAATTAGCAACCTGGGTCCTCTGTTGGTGGTACTTCTGCCGGAATTCTTCCGGCGTTAAATATC